>DGEC01000079.1 GCA_002385745.1 Firmicutes bacterium UBA3936 | reverse complement strand
CGGTTGCCGGTTATTTTGTCGATCAGTCCTTGTGGGATGACCACCAGACCGCCCAAAACTACCGGAGGCAGAGGAAATAGTTTGCCTTCCAGATCCAGCTGCTCCATACGTTTTTGCAGGCGAGCCTGCAAATCATCAGCCCGTTTACGCGCCTCCTGGGAATTCAAGCGGGCATTGGGCCTACCGGCCTGCTCCTGTAGTTTTAGTTCCTCGGCACGATGATCCCAGTAGCCTATCTCTTTGGTAAGGCGTTCTTTTACTGCCGCCCGTGTCTTATTTATCCACTCCAGGCGACGGTCACGAACTTCTTTCAGGTGCTTGGGTACGACATGGGCGATAGCGTATTCTTGTGCTTTCTGCTCCAGCGCCCGGGTAATCCAAACGCATTCAGGACGAGATAATAGAGTATTTAGATTCGGCTCGTCGGGCTTAAGCGGACGATAATCAAGATAAGGAGCATAATGCAGGTGACGAGTGCTGCCATCAGCCCATAATTCCACATAGAGCATCTGCTTGGAGACAGTACGTCGTTCACCGGAGCGAGTCAGAGTCGCATCTTGAATTGCATGCTCCAAGTAGAATAACACCCGCGGAGATTCACCAAAATCACGTTCATCTACCAGTACGGTTCCACGCCGCAAAAGGTCACGATTTCTTTCTAAAATTAAATCAATGGTAGCGTCAAGCAGTGGATGTCCGGGGCAGATGAATGCGGCCGGAGGCTGCCCTGGGATCGCAATCAAGTCTTTCTCAAAAACAACCCTCTCGTATCGTGTTAAAACAGGCTCGCCAATACCAATCTGGCGATCGCGTTGACGGATTATCGCCGGTACTCGGGTAATTTCGTAGCGTCTCGGCTCCCTTTGTTTGATTGATCCGCCCAAGAGCTTAAAAGCTTCAATAAAGAAAGATTCAATATAATGCGGCTGCAAGCGGCGTGCCTCGGCTCGCTCCATTTCCTCGCGGACGCGCATTACCCGGCTTATGTCCATAACATCATGGGCCAGAGACTTTTCATCAAGTATTTCCTGCAGTTTATTTTTGTCAAAAGCATCCTCCACAACCCTGTTAAGGTGAGCCTTCACTTCAGGCCTTTCCCCGTAACGGATCGCCTCGATCAAGAGCTCACGGAGAGGTTTTCCTTCAAACTGGAGCTTACCCAGCACATCAAAAACCTGTCCGCCTAAAGCTTTGCGAGCCTCCTCCAACTTCTTCAGAAGTGTCAGGTAAACATCACCCTCGCGGGTTTCTTCAGCAACAAGGTTCCAAAGGTGGCACACCTCGGTCTGGCCGATACGGTGGATACGCCCGAAGCGCTGCTCTATACGGTTGGGATTCCAGGGGAGATCATAATTGACCATAAGGTGAGCGCGCTGCAGGTTAATTCCCTCACCGGCGGCATCAGTAGCAATAAGCACCTGTATCTCTGGATCGTGCTGAAAAGATTCCTGAGCCTTCATCCGTTCCTCACGGCCCATGCCGCCGTGAATGGTAACCAAGGCTGAACTGCGCCCGAGGAGTGCGGAAATTCTTTTTTCAAGATAATTGAGCGTATCCCTGTGCTCTGTAAAGATAACAATTTTCTGCCGGGGTGACGGCTTTGGAGTATTATCAGTTTTATAAGAAGCAGGACCATCCGCCAGGTGATTGGCAATGGCAGCCGGTGTAAATATCTCGCTAAGCAGATTGGCCAGTTCCCGCCACTTGCAGTCTTCACCGCTGCGGCGCACCGTGAGTGCCAAATTCTCAAGACGCCTAAGTGTTTCTATTTCGGCTTTAAGTTCGTCTATCGTCCGTGCTGCTGTAGCCCGGTCCAGGACTTGCCCTGCAATTTCTTCCGCCTCGATGTCAGGTGCATCCTCAAAATCATCAATGTCTTCTTCATCCAGATAAGGGAACTCTGCGGCTATTGCCCGAACAAATGCACCTCGCTGGAGCAGTTTCAGCTCACGCAGGCGTTTCTCGAGACGCTCTCGCCTCCTGCAGAGAGACTGATAGATAGACTCGGGCGATGAAGCCAACCTGCGCTGTAATATGGTAAGAGCAAAACCTACTGTCCCTGCACGTTTATTGTTTTGCAATGCCTCCGCCCGGTTAAATTCTGCACGCACATATTCTGTAACTTCTTTGTAAAGCCTAGCTTCAATATCAGACAGCTCAAAAGGCACCGTATAAGCTCTCCGTTCAGGGAAAAGCGGTGTTCCATCAAATTTTACAAGCTTCTCCTTAACCACGCGACGCATTAAATCAGATACATCTACTGAATGCACACCATCGCGGAAGCGGCCCTCAAAGCGATCTCCATCTAAAAGAGCCATGAACAGTTGAAAATCTTCTTCTTTTCCGTTGTGTGGGGTGGCCGTCAAAAGTAAGAAATGACGCGTAAGCGTACCTAACAACTGCCCCAGTTTGTAACGCTTGGTATATTTGATCTCTCCCCCAAAGAAAGTAGCAGAAAATTTGTGTGCCTCGTCACAGACGATAAGATCCCAAAAGCAGTCAGGCGCTTTCATTTTTTGTTGAACATTTTCATCACGCGCAAGTTTATCCAGACGGGCAATTACCAAGTTGTTTTCCAGGAACCAATTGCCGCTTCGGGCAGACTCAAATTTATCATTTGTCAAAATTTCAAAATGAAGTTGAAAGCGACGACAAAGCTCATCCTGCCACTGCTCAACCAGATTGCCGGGGCAAACAATTAAGCAGCGCTGTAGATCGCCCCGAACTATCAACTCTCTAATAAGTAAACCAGCCATAATGGTTTTACCAGCCCCAGGATCGTCGGCAAGGAGAAATCGCAGCGGCTGACGAGGCAACATTGACTCGTAAACTGCAGTAATCTGGTGTGGCAGCGGTTCTACTAGGGAGGTATGTACGGCCAGAACCGGGTCAAAGAGATGCGCCAAACGAATGCGGTGAGCTTCCGAGACAAGCCGGAACATTGAACCATCGCCATCAAAGCTCCAGGGACGACCTCGTTCAACCACTTCTATGCGTTCTTCATCATCACGGTATAAAAGTGTATTTGCCACCCGTCCAGAAGGATCTTTATAAGTCAGTTCAACGGCTTCGGAACCAAACCACTGAACACTAACAACTGTTACCTGACTGCCCGGAACAATCCCGTTGACGACAGCATTTGACTGAAGATCTTCTAGCCTGGCCATATTTACTACACTCCGGTTTAATTCTTTATGATTACAACAGCATCACATTTTTCTATATAACTATAAGGAAAAGATTTTAATACTAAACTAATTTTCTACGCGAGCAGAAGGGCTTCCTCCTTTTAAATAGGTATTCACTTTATCAGAACAATCTCCTTCCAAATTCAGCTCAAAAACAGTCACCACCTTCTTTGTACAAAAGTGCGGTGGTAAAAAACACCGACTGCTTATGGTCGGACTGCCTATGGTCGGTGTGTTTTTTTCTCAACCTTTGGGGTAAGATGGCAGATTTCACATTTGTACTAACTGCATTCTACTCCATCACTAATACCTTTTTCCCAAATCTCACAAATCCTTTCCACATCAGGTATTTTGGGTTTGTCTTTAACCCACTGCGCATAGAATTTCGGATCTTTACTTCTCGGAACCGGATCTGCTTTTCTCATATATACCAAAGCCGGAGCTGGAACACATTCCCCTAACACTAAAGCATGCCTTGGTGCGAGAGCAGGAAGCTGATCAAGAAATTGATCATAATTCCCGGAACTATTTCACGAGAATACCTTAAGTCTTCGGGCTCTCCCTGCTTTAATAAACAATTTGCAAGCAATCGTTCAGTATTTTATCCATGGATAAAACCGCTATCTTAATGCAGCTGCATTAATAATTTTTTACCATTCATCAAACTAGCGTTCTCAGACATAAAAAATAACATTAAAGCCGTAAATATACCGAATAAAATAATCAGCACCCCGGCAATGATTCCTGCTGTAGAGATTCGCGCCGCCATCGTGGAGTAAACGGTTTGTTTTGCCGTATCCTGCCCAAGCTTGCGCATATCATCCACTAATCCGGACAAATCGCCCATAGATATTATTGCTTCTTTGTAAGCCTGCTCCTCATCCATTCCCCGCGCCATGAAATCGGCTATTCTTTCTTTCATATTTGTGGCAAGCTCTTCCTTCAGGTCAAAAAGCTGCTGAGACGCGCCAATACCGGCAAAAAGATTATCAATGTAAGCATTTACTTTTCTATCTAAACTATTTTTTGTCTCAATCATTTTCAAGCCCTCCCTGGATCAGTTTGTCTAAAACAGCCTTGGCAAAGTTCCATGCATTTTTATTTTGTTCATAGAGCTTCCTGCCATCCTCTGTGATGCGGTAGTACTTGCGCCTGCCGCCCTGTGTTTCATCGCCCCAGTAGGAGACAATGCAACCCTCTCGCTCCAAGCGGCGAAAAGCGGTATATAAGGTTGCCTCCTTTAATTCATACTGTTTGCCGCTTAACTCTATGATCTTCTTGTATATTTCATAGCCATAGCTGTCACCCTGGCGAAGCACATTTAGTATAATCGTATCCGTATGACCGCGAATAATATCTGTCGAAATTGTCGCATCCACAGTAAATCACCTCACACAATATATTCTACGCCATATTACTATGTGTATCAATATACTTTGACAGAAATATTCCTTCTTCCGGTATCTTCTTGAAAAAAACGACGCACCGTTTATTTCAGTGCGTCGCCTAAACACTTTGATTAACTCTACTATTCTGCCGGAAACATTGCGGCCGGCTGCATTAGTGGCCGGAACAGTCATGACTTAAGCATATCCGGCAAAATACGGGGCAGGTACAGTCATGTATGGTATTACCGCAGGTTCCTTTCCCGGGGATGCCCGGGCATTCTCTTGGCGACGGGGGCGGCTGCCTGAATGTCGAATCACCCATGAGCACCGGGTCGCCTGTGGGAATCTCGTAATTGTGACCTATAACTTGCTCATTTGGGTAAATGCTAAAGAGCCTGGAGTCTCCCCGTTCATAATCCTGAAATGACAGATGTCTTAACGGATACATATTCGTATCAACAACGAGATACAGGTAATCATTGGTTCTGCCGTCCGGGCCAATTACGCGCAGGAACAAATCGTTGACCGTAAACCATTCTCCCCTGGCCAGAACGTTGTTCCACTGGCCCGGAGTATAGACTGAGAAGCGGAATTGCCCGTCAGGATCAAAATCCTTGCGGTAGGTGTGCTCGCCTCCGGCACCAAAGCCCATCCACCACCCTTGATCCGGACCGTCAAGCAGCCGCGGGTCCTGCCCGCGCGCTTCCGCGGGGATATTGTCCATATCCCACAGTTGATGGTTGGCGGCAGCCAGTCTTACTCCGGCTTGAATTTCCCCTGTTGTCACCAAATCGGGAACGACAGGCCTTGCTATAGCTCCCCGGCCGAGCTGCTCCTCGGGCAGCTTGTTGTACCTTCCGGTAGGCGCCATGAAGACATTTGTCCTGTCGTTGTTAACCACCACCATATCGGGCGACATGAAAATGTAGGGAATAGTAATCCTGTCGCCGCCGTCACTTGGGACAAGTATCAAGGCTATATTGTTCACCGTATACCACTGACCGGCAATTGTCCTGTCAAAGGAACTATGCGGCCGCACCACCATCTCGCCGCTTTCCCATACTTTCATCGTAGCTCCGCCAAAGCCCATAAAATCCCCGTTCCACACGTAATCATCGCCTGTAACCCACCTTGGATCACGGTAAGTGTTGGGAATATCACGTTCATCGATTACCGGACGGCGGATGCCACCCGGTTTGACCATTCCTTCCGGCACGGAAGCCTGATCCAGAGAAAGGGCTATGCGAAAGCCCAGTCCCGGGTCGGAGCCGTCAATTGAACGGATCTGACGGGCGGCTGCGTAGCGGGTGAATGACTCCCCTGTATATGTACCGCCGCGCCGTGTTCTTTGCGCATGGATAGGGCTGTCAATACCGGTGGGGTCCGTTCCGCCCACATGCTCGGAACTCCAGGCATTCCAAACCCATTCCTCCACATTGCCGGACATATCATATATGCCTAAAATGTTGGGCTGCCGGCTCTTTACCGGTTCCGGACGGAAGCCGCCGAAGACTGCCACTTCTTCTTCCACATTGCTGCCGGCAAAAAGATATTCATGGTGGCCAGCTGCCAGTCCAGGCTTGCCTCCCTTGGCGGCAAACTCCCATTCCGCCTCCGTTGCCAGCCGGTATACCCTGCCGGTCAGCACATACAACCGGCTGAAAAACTCCTGCACATCATAAAAGTCAATCATTGTTTTTGGAAGGTTGGCAGCGGTGCCCTCGATTGGCTCCCCGCCCATTACAGCCTGCCAGAGATTTTGCGTCACTTCAGTTTCCGAGATATAGAAGCCGCTGACCGACACATCCTTTACCGGCCCCGTGTAAGGAGGGGGACTGCCTTGCGGGGAAGTCCACCCCATGGTAAATGTACCGCCCTCCACGTAGATCATTTTAAAGTCTTCCTCGAACAGAACTCCCACGCTTTCCACGAAATCACCGGGCGGTTCACTATCTTCTTCCTTTACATCTTTTCCACCTACCGCGAGTGAGAAGGCCAGTACTACTACAAGTACCAGCACAAGAACAACCAGCATTGGCAGGTATTTTTTGTTCACCGTCTAAAACCTCCAGCATTTGTAGTTAAGAAGCCGCTTTTTGTCACACCCTTTTGAAACGAGCCCAAGCGCGCTGAGAATCCAAATAAAAACCACATTCTATTGTTGAAATATTTTGAATTTTGGAATCATGACCTGCCGGCTCCTGACAATATTTTGCCTAGCCATACAATACCACAGATAAATTGGCAATTCAATCCTTGGCCCGGCATGACATTCAACTTATTTGATTGCACTACAGCCCGCAGGAAAATGCGGCAGATTAAATTGTGCTACTCAAGAGGCTGCTCCATTACCGGCGCCTTGCAGATGGGCCTGCAGTTCTCGCTTTATGCTTCCAGCGACTCCCATGACGGCCACCCGGGCCATGACCTCTCGCGCACCCGGGCATTTGTCGGCCACCAGCGCCCCTTTACCTTCTGGTGGACCAGGTTTGACAAGCCCTACCCGGGGGGATTGACTGCCGTCTATGGCAGGGAACTGACCCGGCTCGGCATTTTTTCGGCTTTGCAAAATCGGCAGCTTTACGCCGTTTCCGATCACGGCCGTCCCCTTCTTTTTTTACCGTCAATGGCGTCACTGTCGGGGGAGATTCAACAGCAACAGTAGCTGAGAGGACCACACCGCGGGAAATCAAGGTGCTGCTAGCACAGGACGGCGCCCCGGCCGCAGCCACAGGGAGCATGCTCGAAAAAAGGAGCCGGCAGGCGGACTGGAATGCCACAGTTGAAATTCATAAAAACGGCAGTCTTCTCGCATCCATCCCGGTCTCGGAGCCCGTTGCCGCCGTAGGCTACACCGACACGGAGCCAATAACCGGAACCGCCTACGGGGAGGAAAACTATGTCTTAAAAGAAGGAGCTTATTATATCAATCACTACAGCGACAACCCGGTGGACCCGTCCGAACTAAACACCGGCGGCAAGGATTTCTACATCATCCGTGTGGTTGGAACAAACGGGCGCCACGCTTACATCGGCCCCATCTGGGTGGATGCGGCTTCCAAATGAAAACAGGGGAACCGCTGCCGGCCTTTATAGAAGAAAAATCATGTCCGGCGGGGCTGTTGCCGCGTTTCTTAAAATACGGGCAAAGAGACAAATTTTCGACATGTGGCAGGATTAGAAGAATAAATTGAGAATCTTCTAATAATCAGTAGCTATGCAATAGACACAAAAAATACCGTTAAGGAGGAGACAGAAATGAGACTTAAGGATAAAGTTGCAATTATTACCGGCTCGACATCAGGTATGGGACGTGCCCACGGCGATATTGTTTGCCAGGGAAGGTGCCAAAGTTGTGGTCACAGGGCGCAACGAGAAAAGGGCCAAAGCCGTTGTGGATCAAATTAAGGCGGAAGGCAATGAGGCTACTTATATTGTTGTTGATATGTTAAAAACAGAAGATCTGAAAAGAATTGTTGATTTAGCTCTCGACAAATATGGTACCGTTGACATTCTTTTTAACAACGCGGGCCTGCTCAGCATAACGCCGATCCAGGAACTGACCTTGGAAGAATGGGACAATGTGATGCGTGTTAATGTAACGGCGCCGCTTGTTTTAAGCCAGCTTGTTGCCCCCATAATGAAGAAAAAGGGTAAAGGCGTCTTATTAATACGGGTTCGGTTGCCGGAGCCCACGCCCGCCACGGGTTAGCTGCTTATGTTACTTCCAAACATGCTTTGTCCGGTTGACAAAGTCAATGGCAAATGAATACGGACCGGAAATTCGTGTAAATGCCATTTTACCGGGAGCAATTATGACTGCAATGGTTGAAAGTGTTGGCGGGGAAGCCGCTATCCGGCATCTTATCGAAGCATCTCCGCTGAGAAAATCTGGAGAACCGGAAGAAATAGCAACTGTCGCTCTCTTTTTGGCCACGGATGATTCCTCATTTATTACCGGACAGCTGCTCAGGGTAGACGGCGGAATTGACATTTAAAAAAACACACCGCTTTGCATAATTAATGCAAGCCTTTAAAAGCGGAAGGCCGGTCACACAAAGAAGGGTGACCGGCCTTCTGTTTTTCTTGCGTCAGGAGGACAGCAAGCTTTGACAATAAAATTATTTACCTCTTTCGGGAACTTTGCATAATAACTTGCTAAAACGGGATTGTGTCGCGCTTTGTTGTATGTTGTCTTTTTCCGGGTTCATAAGCCGCATTTTTGTCGCCGGCGCAAACGCTTTATTCACCATGACAAGTGTATGTTGCGAAGTAAGATGGCGCTGGGATAGGGGAAAAAAACGATGATTTGAGAAAAACAGGTGGCTGCAGATCAAGCTTGCCCTTGCGCTCGCCAATTACTTGCGTCATAATTTAGACAACTGGATAAGGGGAGGGATAGTGATGATTAGTTTTGTCGCCGCCGTTGGGGAAAATAATGTGATGGGCAAGAATAACCGGCTGCCCTGGCGCTTGCCGGCTGATGCAAGATTTTTCAAAGAAACGACTTTGTCCGGCAGTAAAACCATGATTATGGGGAGGAAAACATTTGAATCTCTGCCCGGAGTACTGCCGGGACGCAAGCATTATATCCTGACCACAAACAAAGCATACCGGCCGCCCGACCATGAAGATGTTTTTGTCTTTCACAGTGTGGAAGAAATTTTGCAAAAGCTCGATCCCAAGCAGGAATATTTCGTCATCGGCGGCGCTGAAATCTTTAAACTGTTTTTTCCGTATGCGGACAGGCTCTACATTACCAGGATATATGAGAACTTTGACGGAGACACCTTTTTCCCCGGGTACGACGAAACGGAATGGCAACTGGTCTCCCGCCGTGAAGGCGTTATTGACGAAAAAAACAAATACAAGCACACCTTTTTTGTTTATGACAGGAAAAAATAAATTTCTTTAGCCCACCGGCAAATTGGCTTGCCAATGAAAATGCGTAAGCGCTCAATAATCAGGTACATTGACAAAAAAACCGGAGCGGCCTTTCGGCTTCTCTGGTTTTTGTACGATTAATTCATTTTGTTCCTGCAATCATCCGGT
>DGEC01000123.1 GCA_002385745.1 Firmicutes bacterium UBA3936 | reverse complement strand
TGCCGGTGGTGTTGGTTCTATTCCCATCACCCGCTCCATTCTGAAACCTCTGGCGCCTGTAGCTCAGGGGATAGAGCATCGGACTTCTAATCCGAGTGTCGCAGGTTCGATTCCTGCCAGGCGCGCCATTTTATTTAACAGGGGTTCTTAATAATTCAAAACAACCTGCTAGTTTTAATACACCTGCCCTCCTTGTAAAACAAGGAGGTTTTGTTGTCTATTTCAATTAATGAAAAAAACGATGAGGAATACACATGGGCTATTTAGTTGATGTAACTTTCAGGGCAACCACAATCATGAGTAGTCCGGCAGCGCCTTTCGGGGCAAGAACAAAAAGCGGGCTAAAAAAAAGATTATTGCCCAGACTATTATTGAGGTGAGAAGATGCTGCCGGATTATGTACTGGTCATAATCAGATCGGTTATGGCTGCTTTTACCATGCTGATTCTAACCCGCGCCCTGGGCAAAAAACAGGTCAGCCAGCTTAACTTTTTTGAATATATCCTGGGAATAACGGTCGGTTCCATAGCGGCAAGCATGAGTACAAATCTAAACAATCGCCCCCTTGCCGAGCTTGCGGCGCTTATCACCTGGATTGCCCTGGCTTTTGCGCTGGAGACAATATCACTCAAGAGCAGGAAACTGTCAAAACTAATAGACGGTGAACCGTTAATACTCATCGAGAACGGCAAAATAATGGAAGACAAAATGGCCCTTGCCCGCTACAGCTTTGTTGATTTGGTTGAACAGCTGCGGGAAAAGGATGTCTTCAGTCTTTCGGATGTGGAATTTGCAGTGCTGGAAACTGACGGCACTTTGTCAGTATTGAAAAAATCCCAGGCACAGCCCGTAACTCCTGCTGATCTAAACCTGAGCAGCGAATACCAGGGCCTGTCCGTGGAATTAATCAGTGAAGGCACAATACTCAAACAGAATCTGGAGCAAATCGGCCGCGATGAAAAATGGCTAAGGGAGGAATTAAAAAAGCGCGGCCTCCGGCTGGAGCAGGTTGCCTTTGGAATTCAGGACACAAAGGGCCGGCTTTACCTGGATTTATATAAAGATGAAGGAATTAATATTATCGATGCCAGCGATTATGAGGGACCCAGTTAAAAACGGGGGTTTGATATGAACAGAACCGCAAAAATCACAAAAACACTGGCATATGTCATACCGGCTGCCGTCATAATTCTCTTTCTGGCAGTTACGGCAAGCGGCGGTTATATAAAGGCAAATTCCAAGGCGGGAAAAAAGATTATGCACACCATGGTTGATCTGGAAGCGCTGATTAAGAGCGAATCATGGGAAGAAGCAATTGCCGCAAGGTCGGCATTGGAAGCTCATTGGCAGGAAGTAGTGCCGCTGCTGCAGCTCAGCGCTTCAAAAGAAGCGGTACAGGATTTTTCACGGACACTTAAAAGCTTGGAAGGATACCTGAAGGCAAAAGAACGGGGATTATCCCTGGCAGAAGTGGCCGTACTGCGAATTTTATGGGACGAGCTTGACAGCTGATTACTTTCTCCAGAACTGCGGGAAAAGCAAAGCAAGTACAGTATAAATTTCCAGCCGGCCCACAATCATGCAGAAGGAAAGAAAGAGCTTGGCAAAATCAGTCAGGGGATAAAATGTTTTGCTCGGAGCCACAAGGCCAAGGCCGGGCCCTATATTGCCCAGGGAAGATGCCACTGCCGTCATGGCACTGATTGCATCAAGCTTTTGGGTTAAAAGGAGGACAGTTCCCAGGATAATAATTAGGATATATAAAAGAGAGTAGCCCATAACATTGGCAATTACGGTTTCCGGAATAACGGTATCGTTTACTTTGATTGCCTTCACGGCCCGGGGATGGATAAGCCTGTTTATTTCTCTTTTAATATATTTAAAAATAAGATGAACCCTGATAACCTTCATCCCCCCGCCCGTGGAGCCGGCACAGGCACCGATAAGCATTAATGTAACCAGCAGAACCCTGCTTAATTCCGGCCAGAGGTTGAAGTCCGCCGTAGCGTAGCCGGTAGTCGTAATAACGGAAGCAACCTGAAATGCCGCATACCGCAGGCTTGTCAGGACGTTTGAGAAAACCGTCCCGTTGATATTAACGGCTATTACGAGAGTATAAACGGCGATAATTGCGAGATATATTCTTGTTTCCTCGTCCCTGAGGAATTCGCGCGGGCTTTTTTGTTTAAAGGCAAGGTAATAAAGAGAAAAATTAATCCCCGCCAGAATCATAAAAACAGTAATAACTACATCATAATAGGTATTATTGTAAGCACCGATACTGGCATTCTTGACGGAAAATCCGCCTGTGCCCAGTGTGGCAAAGGCATGAACCACGCTGTCAAACAGCGGCATGCCGCCGGCATCCAGGAAAGCTACACACAGGACAGTCATGACCAAATAGATATAATACAACAACTTTGCGGTGTCCCTGAGCCTGGGAGTCAACTTGGCCGAAATGGGGCCCGGGCTTTCGGCTTTCATAATCCGGAAGGCCCCTCCCACTCCCAAGGCGGGCTGTATGGCAAGGGCCAGTACCAAAATGCCCATGCCTCCCAGCCAGTGGGTAAAAGAACGCCAGAACAGTATGCTGTTGGGCAGTGCCTCTACATCCGGGATCACTGTTGCCCCCGTGGTACTAAAGCCCGAAATCGTCTCAAACAGGGCATCAACATATGACGAAACGGCGCCGGAAAAGAAAAAAGGCAGCGCTCCGAAAACTGAAGCAAGCAGCCAGCCGAAAGCAACTATGGCAAAGCCTTCCCGGTAGCCGACAGTGTTGTCCCTGACTTTAACGGAAAAAAACACAAGTCCGGCGGCGAAAGCAAGCAGTACGGACAGCAAAAAGGACAAAACAACATTATCCCCGTAGAATAAAGCCACAAGCACGGGAAGCAACATGGCCGCCGCTTCACAAAGCAGCAAAATTCCCAGCGTTCGCATTACTATGGGCAGGTTCATTCCGCTAAAATCTCCCTTTGATTCCAAAAAGCTTATTTACATTGTTGATATTATTTTCCAGGGTAAAGACAATTACCCGATCCCCGCTTCTGATAATAGATTCCCCGTTGGGTATCAGGACCTGCCCGTTGCGTAAAATGGCCCCGAAAATTAAACCCGGCGGGATACCGATGTCTTTCAGCTTTTTATTGATTACAGGGGTGTTTTCCCGGGTTATTATCTCCAGCACTTCCGCCCTGCCGCCGATCAGCAGGGACATGGATACTATCCTGCCTCCCCTGATCATCCGCAAGATGTCTCCGGCTGTAATAAGCTTGGGGATTACTACATTGTCAATGCCGATAGTTTCCAGCAGTGTCAAATAGCTGGAGCGGCTGACTTTTGTAATTACTTTCTTTACTCCCAGCTGCTTTGCAAGCAGCGCCACAAGAAGATTCTCCTCATCGTACCCGGTTAAGGCAACAAAGGCATCCGTCTGCTCAACCAGCTCCGACTTGAGCAGGGAAAGATCCGTTCCATCGCCATGCAGTACAAGGGTATTATTCAGGTTTTCCGCCAGGAGCCGGCATCTTTCGTGATCCTGTTCAATTATTTTGCCGGCAACCCCGAGCTGTTCCAGGTTTTTGGCCAAATAATATGCCGTTCTTCCCCCGCCGGCTATCATGATGCTTTTTATCCTGTCACTGGTAATTGTAGAGCCGGCTGCGGCCGCGAAGGCATCAACATTGCTTCTTTCACCCATGACATATAGTGTATCCCTGGGATAAATATAAGAAGAACCGTTTGGGATAATTACTTCCCCATCCCTTGTAATGGCCGTGATAATCACGGAGGGCAGATTGAGATCCTTTAGCTGTTTGTAAGTTAATTCCGATTCATGGTTGACCTGGATTTCCGTGATTCTTACCCTGCCGCTGGCAAAATCCTCGGCATAGGAAGTGTGGGCATTAAAAAGCAGCCGCATTATCTCCTGGGCCGTGCTTAATTCCGGATTGATTATATAGTCTATCGCCAGCTTTTCCCTCATGAATTCCTGTTCCTTCACATATTCAGGATTTCTCACCCTGGCTATGACCTTTTTTGTCCCCAGTTTTTTTGCTGTAATTGAGGAAACAATATTGGCTTCGTCCCTGTCGGTAACGGCAATCAGCAAGTCGGCTTTGCCGCAGTCAACCTCCCGCAGCAGGCTGCTGGAAACCCCGTTGCCTTTTATTGCCAGGACATCAAAATTATCGGTGAAATTATCGATAATCTCCTGGGAGATATCAATAACGGTAACATCATGCTTGTCATTCAGGAGAGTTTCTACAAGCTGGCTCCCAACTTTTCCTGCGCCGATTATAATGACTTTCATAATCTACCTCCGGCAGAAGTATTAATGCTGTCTCTTATACACATCT
>DGEC01000059.1 GCA_002385745.1 Firmicutes bacterium UBA3936 | reverse complement strand
AAAAGCCCGCGCAAAAGTGAGTTAATGTTAATTGACAGAAGTACGGCAGTATGGTAAAATTGTTGCAAATTTAACAGATACCTCACCAGCAGGTGGGGTAGAGGTGCGGTGAGCTAAGAGTAGCATCTGTGAGGGTGGGGACCCTGATGAGCAGCTGTGAAAGGAGACACCGCCGAAATCCCATGCTCCCCCGGGCATGTGATTGGGCCGTCAGTGAATAACTGCCGGACTGTCACCGCATGTATCCCCTGGCAGGCGGTGAAGAGCTATCTCACACAAGGGGTGGGGTTGTATGTTGGGTAAATAACGCCGACGTCAACTGTCGGCTTTTCCTTTTACTTAAGCAAAGGCGGGGATACCGGTGTTTTTAACGGGAACGATGCTCATCAACAGTCAAAACCACCTGGAAATAGGGGGTTGTGATACAACGGAGCTGGCCGGGGAGTTTGCCACTCCCCTTTATGTAATGGATGAAGAACTGATCCGCAGCAACTGTGCCGAATACAAGGAAGCTTTTGCCCGCTTTTACCCGCACAGCCTGGTGGCGTATGCCGGCAAAGCCTTTCTGACAACGGCAATGTGCCGTTTGGTGGAAGAAGAGGGGCTTGCCCTTGATGTGGTATCCGGCGGTGAGATATATACTGCCCTGGAGGCCGGCTTTCCCCCGGAGAAAATGATCTTTCACGGCAACAATAAGACGGCAGAGGAAATACGCCTGGCCCTGGAAAACAATATAGGCTGCTTTGTTGCCGACAGTTTTACCGAGCTGGAACTGCTGGAGGAAGAAGCAGCGGCGGCGGGGAAGAGGGCTGCAGTTTACCTGCGGGTAAAACCGGGAATAGAGGCCCATACCCATCATTACATCCAGACCGGCCAGACTGACTCAAAATTCGGCCTTGGGCTTGCCGACGGCCAGGCTCTTGCCGCGGTGAAAAAGGCACTAAAGATGAAGCATCTTGATCTGCGCGGCTTGCACTGTCATATCGGCTCCCAGATTTTTGACCTGAAGCCCTTCCGCCTGGCAGCCGGTGTCATGATGGATTTTATTAAGGAGATCAAAGACAAAACTTCCTTTGTTATCGGGGAGCTTGATCTGGGAGGCGGGTTTGGCATCCGTTACCGGCAAAGCGACGAGCCCTGCAAACTGTCAGCTTATGTACAGGAGATTACTTTGGTTGTGCGGGAAAAGGCAGCGGAGTATAACCTGCCGCTGCCCAAACTGCTGGTAGAACCGGGCCGTTCTATTGTCGGTGAAGCAGGCACCACGCTTTATACTGTGGGCACCATCAAGGAAATACCGGGGATCCGCTGCTATGCCGCCGTTGACGGAGGCATGAACGACAACCTGCGGACAGCCCTTTATGAAGCAAAGTATGAAGCCATACTGGCCAACAGGGCAGGTGATGCGGCTGAGAAAGTCTATACCGTTGCCGGCAGGGCTTGCGAATCCGGCGACATACTGATCCATGACATAAAACTGCCGGAGCTAAGACGGGGCGACCTTCTGGCAGTGCTTTCTACCGGAGCTTATCATTACCCCATGGCAAACAATTACAACCGTTTCCCGCGCCCGGCGGTTGTTTTCGTCCGGGACGGCCGGGCGGACATTGTTGTCAGGCGGGAAACATACGCCGATATACTGAGAAATGATGTTATTCCTGCCCGGATGGCGCGTTGAAACAAACCGACACCTTCCGGAATGCATAAAATATTATAAATTTACAGGGGGTCTAGAAATGAAAAGGTATAACGTAGCCATTGTCGGTGCTACAGGCATGGTAGGCCAGACCATTATTCAGGTACTGCAGGAACGTAATTTTCCCATAGCCGGCCTGAAACTTCTGGCTTCTTCCCGTTCTGCCGGCCGGGAAATCGAGGTTATGGGCAGGACATATAAGGTAGAGGAAGCGCAGCCGGAGGCTTTTGCCGGAGTGGATGTAGCCTTTTTCAGCGCCGGCGGATCCGTCAGCGAAAAGCTTGTCCCGGAAGCCGTAAAGCGCGGCACCGTAGTTATTGATAACAGCAGCGCCTTCCGTATGGCAGAAGATGTGCCGCTGGTAGTACCCGAGGTTAACCCGGAAGCCCTTGCGGAACACAAGGGACTTATTGCCAACCCCAATTGTTCCACCATTCAAATGGTGGTAGCACTGCGGCCGCTGCAGCAGGCGGCGGGACTGAAACGGGTTGTGGTATCCACCTACCAGGCTGTTTCAGGTGCAGGCAAACAGGCGGTAGATGAAATGCTTGCCCAAAGCGAGGCAGTACTCGCAGGAAAGAGCGATTTTGCAAAAGAGCGTTTCCCCCATGCCAATGCAAAAGTCCGGCATCAGATAGCTTTTAACATGTTGCCGCAGATAGATGTTTTTGTTGATGACGGCTATACCAAGGAAGAAATGAAAATGATTAATGAAACCCGCAAAATTCTGGGCTTGCCCGGTTTAAGAATCACGGCGACCACTGTCCGCGTCCCGGTGATTAACGGCCACTCGGAATCGGTAAATGTTGAGCTGGAGCGGCCGCTTAGCACAGATGAGGTCCGTGAAATCCTGGGCAAGGCTCCGGGAGTTGTAGTTATGGATGATCCCGCTGAACTTTTATACCCGATGCCGGCTTTGCTTTCCGGCCGCGATGAAGTGTTTGTCGGCAGAATACGCGTTGACCGTTCAGTGGAATACGGAATTAATATGTGGGTTGTATCTGACAATATTCGCAAGGGGGCTGCAACCAACTCCGTACAAATTGCGGAGGAGTTGATTGCCCGCAGCCTGTTGTAGGGGTGAAAGCAGTGAAGATTATAGTGCAGAAATTCGGAGGAACATCGGTAGCCAATTCCCAAACACGAGACGAAGTTATTAAAAGAGTACGCGAAGCACGAGAAAAAGGTTATAGGCCGTTGGTAGTGGTCTCCGCCATGGGACGTGCAGGAGATCCCTATGCCACAGACACTCTGAAAGATTTAATGATTGCCGCCGGCGGCCGGCCCGATATTTCATTGCGCGAAATGGACATGATTATGGCCTGTGGAGAAATAATTTCCGCTGTGGTTATGTCGGCCACCCTTTGCGCCAACGGGATTGCTTCCCTGTCTCTAACAGGCGCCCAGGCCGGTCTGATTACCGACGGCAATTACGGCAACGCCCAGGTAGTTGATTTTCACCCCGAACGGCTGCTGGCCCATCTGCGCAATGATGAAGTGGCGGTGGTAGCCGGTTTTCAGGGTGTAACCCCTGAGGGGGAAATAAACACCCTTGGCCGCGGCGGCAGTGATACCACAGCGGTTATTCTCGGTGCCGGCCTGGGAGCCGAGCGGGTTGAAATATATACCGATGTGAACGGCATTATGACGGCCGACCCGCGTTTTGTAGCCAATGCCCGCATAATTGATCACCTTACTTATAACGAAGTCTGCCAGTTGGCCTATGAAGGGGCCAAGGTTATCCATCCGCGGGCGGTGGAAATTGCCATGCAGCATAATGTGGAAGTTGTTGTGAAGCATTTGAGTGAAAGCGGAGCCGGCACCATTATCAGCAATGAGTTAGGCACAGGCAAGGACACCCATCGCTTTGGCGGCCAGGATCTGAGAGTTATCACAGGAATTGCCCATACACCTGGCCTTGCCCAGGTCAGTGTAATCATGCCGCCGGAGGATGCCGACCGCGAACTGGAAATGTTTGACCGGCTGGCAGCCGCCCATATTTCCATCGACCTGATTTCGATTTTCCCTGAACGGAAGAATTTTACCATCACGGAGGAAAAAGTGCCCGCTGCCAAGGAAATACTGGAAGAACTCAACCTGCAGTATTCAATAATCTCCAACTGCGCCAAGGTTTCCGTAGTCGGCCTTGGCATGCGCAACATCCCCGGCGTCATGGCCAGGGTGATCAAGGCGCTGACAGAAAAGAAAATTCGCATCCTGCAGACCGGCGACTCCAATATTACTATTTCCCTTCTAATACCGGAAAAAGACCTTCCGGAGGCCATCTGCACACTGCACGACCATTTCCACCTGGCAGCTCCCCCCAGTGATGACGAACGGGTTTTTGCCTGAAACGCGCAATTATTAATTGATTCTTATAAAAAGCGGTTCTGCTGCATAAAAACAGCGGAACCGCTTTTTAATGCCCTGTATTTCCAATGATTGTCAAAAAATTTCCAATAATGATATAATAGTCGAAAACAGACTTTTCTGTGCAATGCGTAAACTGTGGGTTTTGGCATTAGCTCTGCTGCTTGTCGGCTGTTCACAGAATGCTGCTGAGTCACCGGAAACACCTGCTGAACCAATAGAACAGGTTGAAGTTGTTGCTGAAGAAACTGTTGAAGAACCGGCAGAAGAAACAACACCCGTGGAAACCCTGGAAGAAATACCGGAATTCACAGGTGTTATTGAAGGCACGGAAGCCTTTAAGCAGAAGATTCTTGCTGGGCTGGAATAAAAGAAAACTATATTGCCGGGTATAATAATATCTGTAAATATGTTGATTATATCGGTGCGGTCAAGGCAGAAAATTATTTTTCCTGCAGTGAGCCGTCGGAAAGAAAAATTTACTACTCCAAAGAGTGTTTTGAATATGAGTGGACTGAACCGGGTAGAAGTTTAAAGGTAGAATGGATTATCCCTCTTACCCTCATTCACGAAACCCAGCACATCAAGGACTATGAAACAAAAGCCTTCTACACGACATACCTGCTTGAAAAATGGGCGCTTGAAGCCGAAAGGGATTTCCTGCGCGCTATGGGTGTGGACGAAGAAACCATAGAAGCGGTATCAGGGGAACATTTACTTGAAAACTCCTGGTGGGAGGATTAACCGGTGATAAAAGTATGCTCCGGTGAAACCCCGTTTTGGCCTGTGATGCTTATCCTATACGTAATGTGGCAGGAGATATGTGGGCAGGATTGCAAAAAAATTACAGCAGATGCTTGACAAAATCTTGTCCGTTGGGGTAAATTAACGTTAATACTGTAAACGCGAGGAAGGGGAAGCAGTAGGCATGGCTTGGGATAGCAGAGAGCCGGTGGGGGCTGCGAACCGGTGTCCGGGCTATGTTGAAATTACACCCTGGAGCGGCGGACCGAAAGTTTCTCTGAAAAGGTGGCGAGTAGGCTCCGACGGGAATCCGCCGTTAAAAGGATTGAGGCATAACTCGCTAGTGAACGTGCCGAAAAAGAGTGGGCTGTTAGCCAATTTGGGTGGTACCGCGGAATGAATTCCGTCCCTTAAGAGGGGCGGTTTTTGTTTTGCGGGAGAAGCACGGTTTGACGGTAGGAAAAATGAAAACACTAAGGTAGCAAGGAGGAACGGAAGATGATTGTCGTGATGCGGACAAATGCAACCGAAGAGCAGATTGAGCGGGTTGCAGAGCGGTTAAAACAGGTGGGATTGGGTGTCCATTTGTCAAGAGGCGAGTTCCGGACTATTATCGGTGCCATTGGCGATGATAAAAAGGTCCGGGAAATGGGGCTGGAGGCGCTGCCCTTTGTGGAGCAGGTGCTGCCTATTTCAAAACCCTTTAAGCTGGTAAGCCGGGAGTTCCGGGAGGAGGACTCCGTCTTTACTGTCGGGGACTGCGCCATTGGTGGGAAGCAGATTGTGCTGATGGCCGGGCCGTGTGCAGTTGAGAGCGAGGAGCAACTGCTGGAAGCGGCTTACGGTGTCAAGGCGGCCGGAGCGCATATTTTGCGGGGCGGGGCCTTCAAGCCGCGGACATCGCCCTACTCTTTCCAGGGATTGGAGAAGGAGGGCTTGAAACTGCTGGCCAGGATGAGGGAGAAAACAGGCCTGCCCGTTGTCACGGAGGTGCTGGACCGGCATGCGGTGGATTTGGTGGCCGAGTATGCCGACATCCTGCAGGTAGGGGCGCGCAACATGCAGAATTTCCAGCTTTTGCGGGAGCTGGGCAAGCTGGATAAACCCGTCCTGCTGAAGCGGGGCATGTCCGCCACCATTGAGGAATGGCTGATGGCTGCAGAATATATTGTTTCAGGAGGGAACTCGCAGGTGATTCTCTGCGAGCGGGGAATCCGTACTTTTGAGACATATACCCGCAACACTCTGGATTTAAGCGCAGTGCCCATTATTAAGCATCTGACGCACCTGCCGGTGATCGTTGATCCCAGTCACGGCACGGGCAGCTGGCGCTGGGTGCCGGCCATGAGCCGGGCTGCGATAGCGGCAGGAGCGGACGGGATAATGGTGGAAGTGCATCCTTACCCGGAAAAAGCCTTGTGCGACGGTGCCCAGTCCCTGACGCTGGAGAACTTTGCTTTGTTGTGCCGGGAGCTGGAAGATGTGGCCGCCGTGCTTGGCAGATCGCTCCGGAAGGTGATGTCATGAAGCCCTTATTTTCACGGGTGGCTATTCTTGGAGTGGGGATGATAGGCGGTTCTTTCGGCAAGGCGCTCCTGGAACGGGGGCTGGCCGGAGATGTTGTAGGTTATGATCCCAAAGACGGGGTGCTGTCCAAGGCTTGTGTCCTGGGGGCGGTAACGGAGGCGGCGGAGACGGTTGCTGCCGCCGTACATGGCTGCGATCTGGTGGTGCTGGCGGCCCCGGTACTGGCGGCGCAGAAGCTGCTCGAGGAATTGGCGCCCCATTTGTCTCCCGGAGCCATCGTCACCGATGTTTGCAGCACCAAAACCAGGATAACGAGGCGGGCTGCGGAAGTTCTGCCGCTTAATGTTTCTTTTGTCGGCGGGCACCCTATGGCCGGTTCGGACAAGGCGGGCGTGGAAGCTCTGGATGCCAATCTTTTTGAGAATGCTGTTTATGTCCTGTGCGGCAGCCGGTCAAAAGCCCTGGAAGCAATGATTAAACTTGTCCGGGGGCTGGGGGCTTTGCCCGTTATTTTTTCTCCCGCCAGGCATGATTCCCTGGTAGCTGCCGTGTCTCACCTGCCGCACCTGGCGGCGGCGGCTTTAGTGCAGGCTGCTTTCAGACCCGAGGACAACGATGAGCTCTTGATTTTGGCGGCCAGCGGCTTTGCCGATACAACT
This sequence comes from Firmicutes bacterium UBA3936, assembly GCA_002385745.1. GTDB lineage: Bacteria > Bacillota > Dethiobacteria > Dethiobacterales > Dethiobacteraceae > DTU027. The sequence goes on along the minus strand of DGEC01000059.1, from coordinate 28,457 downwards.
CGCGTTGCCCTGGGCAGTCCGGAAATGTGGCGGGATATCTGCCTTTCCAACCGGGAACACCTGTTCTTGATGCTGGAAAGGCTGCAGGCTGAACTTAATGCTTTGAAAATCTTTATCTCCGAAGGAGAAGGAGAAAAGCTTTTAACATATTTCCAGAAGTCCAGGGAAGACCGCCTGCAATTGCCTTCCCGGGAAAAAGGAATCCTGCCGCCGATTTTTAATTTATTTGTTTATGTGGCGGACCGTCCGGGAATTATCGGGGAGGTTGCCGGTCTCGTCGGAGAAAGCGGTGTGAATATTGCTGAAATTGAATTGCTGCGGGTGCGGGAAGAAGAGGGCGGCCCTTTGCGGCTTGGCTTTGCCCGCAAAAGAGACAGGAGGCTTGCTGCCGGTGTTCTGCAGGATGCCGGCTACCGTGTTGAATGGCAGGAGGACTGAAAAATGACTGTAACTCTGACGTGTAAAGAGGCGCTCCGGGGAGAGATAACTGTTCCCGGTGACAAATCCCTTTCCCACCGGGCTGTAATACTGGGTGCTTTGGCCGAGGGAGAAACGGAGATTTCCGGTTTTCTGGCCGGCAGGGACTGTTTGAGTACAGTAAACTGCCTGCGGCAGCTGGGAGTGCCGGTTGTTACGACTGAGGACAGGGTAATTGTCAAAGGCGTGGGCTTGGAAGGCTTGCGGGAGCCGGCCGGTATCCTTGACTGCGGCAACTCGGGGACAACAGCCCGTCTCCTGTTGGGCGTGCTGGCCGGCCAGCCGTTTTTCTCTGTTATCACCGGCGACGAGTCGCTGCGCCGCCGGCCCATGGGAAGAGTGACAAGACCGCTTGTGCAGATGGGGGCATGTATTGCCGGGCGGGCGCAGGGCAGGTTCCTGCCTTTGGCAGTTGCTGGCGGCAGGCTGCGGCCCGTTTTCCACCGTACTCCCGTGGCCAGCGCCCAGTTGAAATCCGCTTTGCTTTTAGCCGGTCTTTTTGCTTCCGGGGAAACCGTTGTTTCTGAACCGGAGAAAAGCAGGGACCATACCGAAAGAATGCTTGCCGCTTTCGGAGCAAAGGTAGCCTGTGAAGGAACAACCGTCACGATTGAAGGGAGGCCGCGCCTCAAAGGACAGAAAGTCAATATCCCGGGCGACATATCATCGGCAGCTTTCTTTTTGGTGGCTGCCGCCATAACCCCCGGTTCGGAGGTAGTGGTGCGCGAAGTCGGGGTCAATCCGACACGGGCGGGAATAATTGACGTTTTAAAAGAGATGGGAGCGGAACTTGAAATCGGCGGTGTCCGGGTGGAAAGCGGTGAACCGGTGGCAGATATCCGGGTCAGATATTCAGAGCTTGCGGGTACGGAAATTTCCGGTTCTCTTATCCCCCGCCTCATTGATGAACTGCCGGTGCTGGCTGTGGCGGCTCTTTTTGCGCGGGGAAAGACTGTAATCAAAGATGCCCGGGAGCTGCGTGTCAAAGAAACGGACCGCATTGCCGCCGTGGCGGAGGAAGTGGCAAAACTTGGGGGGAGGATTGTTCCGACGGCGGACGGGATGATCATAGAGGGAATGCAGGCCTTAGCGGGAGGAACTGTCTCTGCCCGCGGCGACCACCGCATGGCCATGTCCCTGGCCGTTGCCGCCCTGCGGGCGGAGGGGCCTGTAGCGATTACTGAGTCTGAATGTACGGATATTTCATATCCCGGCTTTTGGCAGGACCTGGCCGGTCTGCAGAAAGGGGCTGCAGGTTAAAAGGTTGTGGCAGGGATTGGCGTTAATATGTGGAATAGTTGATAAAAATACCCGCCGGTACGGGATTACCCGTAAAATGGCGAACAGTTTGGGAGAAGAGAATAAATGGGAAACGCAGAGAAAACAGTATTGCTGATCAACCCTCTCTGGCAGGGACTGGATGAGCCCTTTGAGCATCTGGGCCTGGGATACCTGGCTGCCTGCCTGCGGCGCAGCGGCATCGGGACGGAAATATGCAATCTGCCCCTGACGGGAGACCCGGTGGCTGCAGTATTGGAAATGACAGCCGATAAGAAAGTAGGGCTGATTGGCGTCAGTATTACTTTCCAGGAAAGCGCCGCTGAAATTTTATCCTTTACTGCGCGTCTGAAAGGACGGACGGAGGTGCCTCTTGTCCTTGGCGGCATTTATCCTACCTTTGCTGCGGAAGAAATAATGTCCCTTTTTCCGGCGGTGGATTATATTGTCAAAGGGGAAGGGGAAAAAACGCTGCCTGAACTGGCAGAAGTTTTGTTTACGGGCGGCAATGCCCGGGAAGTGGCCGGGATTTTTGGCCGGACGGGCGAAGAAATATGGGAAACTGCCGATCGTCCCAGTGTGGGCGACCTGGACAGCCTGCCCTTTCCGGTCCGGGATCTGCTGCCCGAGGTGCTGGAGCAGACGGGTTACGCCTCGCTTTTGTCTTCACGCGGCTGCTATGGCCGCTGTACTTTCTGCAGTGTTAACGCTTTTTTTGCCCGCTTCGGGGCAAAATACCGGATGCGCAGTGTGGAAAATGTACTTGCGGAAATGGAGGAATTGCAACGCAATTACGGCGTGAGGAATTTTGCCTTTAATGACGCTAACTTTATCTGCGGCCGCAAGGGCAGGGAACGGGCCTTTGAGTTTGCCGAGGCCCTGCTTAAGCGGGGGATAAAAGCACGCTTTAGCATTCAGTGCCGTGTTAATGACGTGGAGAAAGAACTTTTTGCGCTTTTGAAAAAGGCGGGCTTATGCAAGGTGTTTTTGGGGGTGGAATCCGGTTCCCAGACGGTTTTGGACCGCTTCCAAAAGGATGCCACTGTTGTGCAAAACCTGGAAGCGTTAAAAGTTCTTTCGGATTTGGACATCTTTGTGGCCATGGGCTTTATTATGTTTGACTACCGGACTACTTTTGCCGAGCTGGCCGAGAATATGGCATTTTTGCGGGTAGTAAGGCAGGTGACGGGCAAACCCTATCTTGCCGAGGTTGACCCGGTAAGCAAGGTGCTGCCCTTTGCCGGGACAAAGGTGGAAGCTGAACTGAAAAAACTGGGGCGCTACCGCGGCAATACCCTGTCTTTTTCCTACAGTATGGCCGATCCCCTTGTGGAGGCGGCTTACAGAGGCCTGAAAGCGGCCTCTTCTGTCTCCAGAAAAATTAAAACTCTCCGCGGCCGGTCGGTTTATCGCGAATTTGACTGGGAGACGGGAAAAATAAAGGATTGACAAAACAGTTTTGGCTGTAGTATACTTTAATACGTTAACTCTTTAACGTATTAAAGTAAGTGGAGTGTTGTCAATGAATGAGAAGCTACAAAGGCTGCTAATTCCGGAAGGTGTCCGGGATCTTTTGCCGGATACGGCCCGGCAGAAAAGAAAGCTTGGCGCTTTAATTCAGGATATTTTCAGCCGTTGGGGGTACCGGGAGGTGTCCACACCGGCTTTTGAGTATAGTGACAGTTTTACTGCCGGGATGAAAGCGGAATTAAGGGACAATGTTTTCCGTTTTTTTGATGAATATGGGAAAACGCTTGTACTGCGCCCTGATTACACCCTGCCGCTGGCGAGGGTCGCGGCTATGCATTTTGCAAATGCTCCAAAGCCGCTCCGGCTTTGCTACGGGGGTGAAATATTCCGCTATAATGCCGGTGAGCAGGGCAAACAGCGGGAGACAACACAGGCCGGGGTGGAGTTAATCGGTGATGATTCCGCCTGCAGCGATGCGGAAATTATTGCCCTGGCCGTGGAGGTTTTTTTGGCTTCGGGCCTGGAGGATTTTGTTCTTTGTCTCGGGCATATAGGTTTTCTCGATACCCTGCTTGCTGCCCACGGGCTTGGCCCGGATGAGGCGGCAAGAATAAAACTGCTTTTTTCCAAGAAAGATTTTGTTGCCCTGCAGGAAGAAGTAAAAAGGATGAAGATAAGTGAGGAGGCAGGCAGGAGTATACTGCAGGTTCCGCACCTGCGGGGCGGAGCGGAAGTTTTTGCCGCCGCCCGGGAACTGCTGCCTCCCGGGCGGGGGACGGCAATGCTTGCGGCGCTGCAGTCAGTCTGGGAAGTCCTGGAGGATTACGGTGCAGACAGCTATGTCACCCTGGATCTGGGCCTGGTCCGCATGCTGGATTACTATACCGGCATGGTTTTTGAAGGCTATACGAGCGGGTTTGGCTATCCTCTTTGCGGCGGCGGTCGTTATGACAGGCTGTTTGTCAACTTCGGTCCCGATATGCCGGCAGTGGGATTTGCCATTAATATTGACCATCTGCTTGCGGTTCTGCAAAGGCAGCAAAAATTGCCGCCGGCCGAAGAGTTAAGCTACCTGGCCTACGGCAAAGGGGGAAGGGCCGCGGCTATTGCCGCCGCTCTCAAGCAGCGCGCCCGGGGGATAAACGCCGTTGTTGCCACCGCAGAGGCGGCCTTTTCGCAGGCTGAGCAGGAAGCTGCGGGACTTGGAGCCTGCCGGCTGTTCTATTATACCGGGGACGGTGCTCTGGAGAAGGAGTTAAGGGGCGGTGAAAATGACGGCAAATGAGTGGTTAACCATTGCTTTGGCCAAAGGGCGCATCCTTCCGCCAACCCTGGATTTGCTGGAGGCTGCAGGTATTGACTGCAGTGTATTGCGGGAGAAAACAAGGAAACTGATTTTTAGCGATAACAGGAACAAAATGCGTTTTGTTCTGGCAAAACCCACCGATATTCCCACTTATGTGGAATACGGGGCGGCCGACCTGGGAGTGGTGGGCAAGGATGTGCTTTTGGAAGAAGAAAAGGAACTTTATGAACTGCTGGATTTAAAGCTGGGAGCCTGCCGCCTGTCCGTGGCCGGGAAAAAAGGCGGCGGCAGCTTTACGGGCGGGTATGTGGCAACCAAATACCCGCGGGTGGCCAAACGTTATTTTCAGCAGCAGGGCAAGCAATGTGAAGTTATCAAGCTGCACGGTTCAGTGGAGCTTGCTCCCCTGCTGAAACTGGCGGACGTAATTGTGGATTTGGTTTCCACCGGCAGGACACTGGCCGAAAACAATCTTGTGGAAAGGGAAATAATTGCCCGGATAACCGCCCGCCTGGTTGCCAATCCGGGCAGCTATCAGGTTAAGGGGAAAAGGATTGCCGCACTGGTGGAAGCATTAAGCCGGGCGCTAGCCGGAAAAGAGGTGCAGTCATGATTAAGCTTTATGACGGGGAGACATTTAAAAAGCAGTTTCGCAGGCGGAGGCTTGGAGACTACCCGGAAGCCCTGCAGGCTGTGCGTGAGATACTGGCCGCCGTGCGGCAGGAAGGGGACGGGGCCGTACTTGCTTATACGGAAAAGTTTGACGGCGTACGGCTTTTGTCCCTGCGGGCAAGCGAGGAGGAGTTTACCGCCGCATTGGTCAAGGCGGACAGCCGTATTATAGACGACCTGCGTCAAGCGGCGGAAAATATCCGTGCCTTTCATGCCCGGCAGCTGCGCCGCTCCTGGCTGGATTGCGCCCCGGACGGCGTTATTACCGGTCAGAGGATAACCCCCCTTAAACGTGTCGGTGTTTATGTTCCCGGCGGAGCCGCCGCCTATCCTTCAACGGTTTTAATGACGGTGATTCCTGCCCGCGTTGCCGGGGTCGACGAGGTAGTCATGGTGACGCCTCCCGGCCGTGACGGGACGGTGAATCCCTATACCCTGGCGGCGGCAAGAATAGCGGGAGCCGATGCCGTTTACAAATGCGGCGGCGCCCAGGCCGTTGCCGCCCTTGCCTATGGGACGGAAACAATACCGGCGGTGGATAAAATTGTGGGGCCGGGCAATCTCTATGTTACTTTGGCCAAGCAGGAGGTGGCCGGGCTGGTGGGGATTGATATGCCGGCGGGCCCCAGCGAGATTCTGGTGGTTGCCGATGAAACAGCCCGGCTCGATTTTGTGGCGGCCGATATGCTGTCGCAGGCGGAGCATGACCCGCTGGCCGCCGCTTACTGTGTGACCACATCCAGGCAGCTGGCGGAAGAGCTGCCGGCTGAACTGGAGCGCCAGTGTAAAGGCCTGGAACGGCAGGAGACAGCCCGCCTTTCTCTGGCGGAGCAGGGGACGGTAGTTTTGGTGGAGACGCTCTCGGAGGCCGTGGAAATAGTAAACCTTTTGGCGCCGGAGCATCTGGAACTGCTGGTGCAGGATCCCTGGAAACTGCTGGGGCAGGTAAGAAATGCCGGGGCGGTTTTTCTGGGGGCTTATACTCCGGAGCCCATTGGCGACTACTGGGCAGGGCCGAATCATGTTTTGCCCACGGCAGGCACAGGCCGTTTTTCTTCGGTGCTTTCCGTTGATGATTTCATAAAAAAAAGCAGTATTATCTATTACCCCCCGGAGGCTTTACTGCGGGATGCCCCGGCTGTGGAAAGGCTTGCGGTGACGGAAGGCCTGACGGCCCACAGCCGGGCGGTGGCAATAAGGAGGGAGTTCCTTGCAAAAAAGAGAGAGTAGAGTTATGCGCAAAACGTCTGAAACAAATGTCAGCCTGTCCCTGCTTCTGGACGGGTCCGGCCGGGCGGAAGTGGAGTGTGGCATACCCTTTTTCGAACACATGCTGACACTCTTTTGCAGCCACGGCTGTTTTGATATCGTTCTGAAAGCGGAAGGGGACCTGGAGGTGGATGCCCACCACCTGGTGGAAGACATCGGGCTGGTACTGGGCCAGGCCTTTGACGATGCCCTGGGCGACCGGGCGGGAATCAAGCGCTACGGCAGCATTATCCTGCCGATGGATGAAGCCCTGGTACTGGTGGCGGCGGATTTTTCGGGACGCCCGTATCTTGTATTTGATCTGCCCTTGGCTGCAGCCCGCCTGGGCAGCTTTGATACGGAACTGGTGGAGGATTTCCTGCAGGCTTTTGTCAGCCGGGCGCGGTGCACCCTGCATGTCAAACTGCTTAACGGGCGCAATACCCACCATAAAATCGAAGCCCTGTTTAAGGCGCTGGGGAGAGCCCTGGACGAAGCTTCCCGGCGGGATGAACGTGTCCGGGGAATTCCTTCGACTAAAGGTATATTATAACTGCGGATTCGGGAGGCTTGCAGAATGTTAATAATTCCCGCTGTTGACATCCGGGAGGGGCGCTGCGTACGCCTGGTGCACGGGGATCCGGCAAGGGAAACTGTTTACCATGAAGATCCGGTGGAAGCGGCCCGCCGCTGGGAAGCTGAAGGTGCAGGCCGTCTCCACCTGGTGGATTTGGACGGCGCCTTTGCCGGGAAGATGAAAAATGCCGGTGTTATTGAAAAAATTGTCAAGACGGTGTCTGTGCCGGTCCAGGTCGGCGGCGGCATCCGCAGTATTGAGGCGGCGGCTGACCTCCTGGACAGGGGTGTTTCCCGGGTAATAATCGGCACGGCAGCCGTAACAAATCCGGAAATTGTAGCCGAGCTTTGCCGGCAGTATCCGGGGCGGATTATTGTCGGTATTGATGCCCGGGGCGGCCGCGTGGCCATCCGCGGCTGGCAGGAAGACACTCCGCTTGCGGCGGAGTCTCTGGCGCAGCAGATGTGGGACCTGGGAGTAAAGGAAATAGTTTATACCGATATTAAAAGGGACGGCACCCTGCAAGGCCCGAACATCGAAGCCCTGCGGGAGCTGGCGACGGCTGTGCCGCAAAGCATCATCGCTTCCGGCGGCGTGTCCGGTCCGGAAGATATTCGCAGGCTTTTGCCCCTTAAACCCCTTGGAGTAAGCGGCGTGATAGCGGGACAGGCCCTTTATACGGAGCGCCTTGCTTTGCGGGAAGCTTTACGGATAGCAGGAGGGATGCCCGATGACAGCCAAAAGAATAATTCCCTGTCTTGATGTTAAGGAAGGCAGGGTTGTAAAAGGAAAGCAGTTTATTGATCTTAAGGATGCGGGCGATCCGGTGGAACTGGCGAGATACTACGACAGGGCAGGGGCCGATGAGCTGGTCCTGCTGGATATTGCCGCGACCCGGGAGGGGCGGAAAGCAATGCTGGATGTGGTGCGGCATGTGGCGGAAGAGATTTCCCTTCCTTTTATTGTGGGCGGGGGTATCAAAAGCCCGGAAGATGTGCGTGAGATTTTAACTGCCGGTGCCGATAAAGTGTCCCTGAATACTGCCGCGCTGGAAAACCCCGCTTTGATCAGTGAACTGGCCGGCAGTTACGGTTCCGACCGCATTGTGCTGGCCATTGATGCCAGATGGAATGCAGACATGGGAACCTGGGAGGTTTACACCCGCGGCGGCACAAAGCCGACAGGGAAGGCGGTTTTGGCCTGGGCGGAGGAAGGACGGCGCCGCGGCGCCGGTGAGGTTCTCCTGACCAGCATGGACCGCGACGGTACAAATGACGGCTATGATATTCAACTGACGGCGGCCGTAGCTGAAGCCGCCGCTCTCCCCGTGATTGCGTCCGGGGGAGCGGGAGAACCGGAACATTTTTATCAAGTGCTGACGGAGGGGAAGGCGGCTGCCGCCCTTGCGGCCTCCGTTTTTCACTACCGGCAGCTGAGTATAATGGAAGTCAAGAGTTATCTGGCCGAAAGGGGGGTGCCTGTTAGAGGTGCAAAAACTGAAGTATGATGAAAACGGCTTAATTCCTGCCATTGTCCAGGATGCCCGGGACGGCCGTGTTCTGATGCTGGCCTATATGAATGAAGAAGCGCTGCAAAAAACCCTTGAGGCCGGTGAAACCTGGTTTTACAGCAGGAGCCGCCGTAAATTGTGGCACAAGGGGGAGACATCGGGTCATACCCAGGCTGTCCGCAGCATTGCTTATGATTGTGACGCCGATGCCCTGCTGATACAGGTGGAACAGCAGGGCAGCGCCTGCCATACCGGTGCTGCAAGCTGTTTTTACAGGAAACTGCACACGCGGGGCGCTGCCCCGGAGGGCAGCTTTTTGCCGGAACTGGAGAGGATCATTGCAGAGCGAAAGGCAGAGATGCCGGAAGGGTCCTATGTTGCCGGGCTTTTAAGTCAGGGGCTGGACAGGATTTTAAAAAAGATAGCTGAAGAAGCCGGGGAAGTAATTATTGCCGCCAAGAATGAAGGGAGAGATGAATTGATCTACGAGTGCGGAGACCTGCTTTTCCATTTGCTTGTACTTTTGGCGGCCAAAAATATAACACTTGCGGAAATTTCGTCCGAGTTGGCGCGGCGCCACCGGCCTGATAAAGAGGAGAAAAACAATGATTGTTGACTATCACCTGCATACCAGCCGCTGCGGCCACGCCACAGGCGAAATGGCGGAATACCTGGCCACAGCCCGAAAAAGAGGTGTGGAAGAAGTAGGATTCGCCGACCATTTTCCGCTCGAACTTTTGGGTGAAGCCCGGAAAAAGGGGATAAGCATGGCTGCAGAAGAACTGGAAGGTTATTTTGCCGAAATAAAGGAACTGCAGCAAACTGTGGACATCCCCGTCAAGATTGGTGCTGAAGTGGACTATTTCCCGGGCAGGGAAGAGACTGCGGCACAAGTCCTGGCCGGATATGATTTTGATTACCTGATCGGTTCGGTGCACTATCTCGATGGCTGGGATTTTACCCATCCGGGCCGGCGGGATTTGTATGCGGGTAAAGATATTATGGAACTGTACCGGCAGTATTTTGCCGCGATTTGCCGCCTGGCTGAATCGGGCCTCTTTGATATAGTGGGACACCTTGATGTCATTAAAAAGTTCGGCTATTTCCCACCCGGAGACTGGACGGAAATAATTGATAAAACCTGTCGGGTGCTGAAGGAAACCGGTATTTGTGTAGAATTCAATACTTCAGGCTGGCGTGCTCCGGTGGGGGAAGCTTATCCGGGGCCGGCATTTTTGCAGAAATGCCGGGAACTGGGAGTGCCGGTCACTTTAGGGTCCGATGCTCACAGTGTCCGGGATGCCGGCCGGGACCTTGATCGTGCGGTGCGTATTCTCCGGCGGCTGGGTTTTCGGGAAATTGCCGTTTTTTCCGGCAGGAGGCGGACAATGTGCCCCTTGCCGCCGGTTTAAAAGTTCTGTTATTATTGAGATTGCAAAAAGGTGTCGCCCATTGTTTCTGTAGCTGCGAATAGTTTGCTTTTGGAACGGGGATGAAATTACTGATGGAAAAATGTAAAAACAGCGGCAGCCGGCCGGTCTGGCGGCGGATAACGACCTGTGCGGGGGAAATACCCGTGGCTTATACGGAAGAAGGCCTTTATGCCCTGCAGTTGCCGGAAGAGGCTTCCGCCTGTAGCTGCCTGGAGGTGGGCAGTTCAGATCCGGCCTGGCTGCAGAAGCTGGCTTTTGATTTGCAGGCTTATTTCAATGGTGAAGAGGTTTCTTTTACTGCTCCCGTGGACTATTCGGGCTATCCGCCCTTTTACAGGCGGGCACTCTCCGCTGCTGCCAAGATCCCCTACGGGAAGACTGTCAGCTACGGAGCCCTTGCCCGGGCGGCCGGGTCTCCGCGGGCGGCCAGGGCAGTGGGTCAGGCTATGGCTCATAACCGTACCCCGGTGGTTATTCCCTGTCACCGTGTCCTGGCAAGTGACATGTCTCTTGGGGGATTTGGCGGCGGCCTCGACTTGAAAAAAAAGCTGCTTAATCTTGAAGGATTGCGCGGGAGGTATCGGGAATGAATGTGAACCCTGTTGCTTTTTACGTGTTTGGCGTCCCCATCTATTGGTACGGGGTAGTAATCAGCCTGGGGCTGATTTTAGGCACCGCCGTTGCCTTTGCCAGGACGGAAAAGTACGGCATAAGCCAGGATGAATTGCTTAATTTTGCCCTGGTAGCCGTTCCTGCAGGAGTAATTGGCGCCCGGCTTGCTTTTGTGATTATCAACTGGGATTCCTTCGCCGGCAACTGGCGGGATATGATTAACATCCGCCTGGGGGGACTTTCCATTCACGGGGCGATCCTGGCTGCCATAATAGTCTGTATACTTTTTAGCTGGATTAGGAAGCTGAATTTTTGGACACTGGCCGATATTTGCGCCCCGGCCCTGATTTTGGGTCAGGCTGTCGGGCGCTGGGGCAACTATTTTAACCAGGAAGCCTACGGTGTGCCCACCGATCTGCCCTGGGCCCTGTATATAGACGGTGAATTCCGCCACCCGATATTTTTTTATGAATTTGCCTGGAATTTAATAGTTTTTGCCTATTTGATCTATATCAGCAAAAAGGTAAAGATGCCCGGCGGCATTTTCCTGCGCTACCTCATTGGATATTCTGTCGGCCGCTTCTTCATTGAATGGCTGAGGGCCGACACACTGTACTGGGGAAGCTTGCGGGCAGGACAGGTAATGAGCGCTATTTTTATTGTGGTCGCCCTTGTGCTTTTACTTTGGAGGAAACGGCGGTTTGCCGCTGACAGAAAAGGGGAAGAAAACAAATGATGCGCTATCTTACGGCCGGCGAATCCCACGGCCCCGCCCTGACGGCCATTATTGAAGGGCTGCCGGCCAACCTGCCGCTGTCCCGCGAAGCACTAAATCATGAGCTCTTCCGCAGGCAGCAGGGCTACGGGCGCGGCGGCAGAATGAAAATTGAAAAGGATGAGCTTAAAATCCTCTCGGGACTGCGTTTCTCACGCACTCTGGGCAGTCCCCTGACCATTCAGATTATTAACAGGGATTATGACTCCTGGCAGGAGAAAATGGCCCCCTTCGGAGAGCGGCCCGGGACGGTTGAACCTGTAACCTGTCCCCGCCCCGGCCATGCCGATTTGCCGGGTGCTTTGAAATATGGCTTGCAGGATGTACGGGACGTTTTGGAAAGGGCCAGTGCCCGGGAAACGGCGGTGCGGGTAGCCGTCGGTGCCGTGGCCAGGGAATTGTTAAAACACTTTGACATTGGTATTTATTCATATGTGCAGGCCATCGGTGAAGTTGCGGCTCCTCCGGTTGCAGCGGCGGAAGTGGTCCGGAATTATGAAAAGATAGAAGCTTCTCCGGTCCGCTGCCCTTCCCTTCCGGCGGCGCAAAAAATGATGGCGGCCATTGACCGGGCAAAGGCGGAAGGAGATACACTGGGCGGCGTATTTGTTGTCCTTGCCCTTGGCGTACCGGCGGGGCTGGGCAGCCATGTGCACTGGGACAGGAAGCTCGATGCCCGCCTGGCGGGTGCGTTGATGAGCATCCAGTCTGTCAAGGGAGTGGAGATCGGCGACGGGTTTGCCGCTGCAGCAAGACCGGGGTCGCTTGTACATGATGAAATTTATTATGAGCCGCACACAGGCTACCGGCGGCGGACGAATCATGCCGGGGGGCTGGAAGGGGGCATTACCAACGGTGAGCCCCTGTACTGCCGCGTTGCCGTAAAGCCCATCCCTACTTTGACCAAACCCCTTGCCAGCGTGGATATGGACGCCCGCAAGCCCGCTTTTGCAGCGGTTGAACGTTCCGATACCTGTGTTGTCCCCGCCGCTGCCGTGGTGGGCGAAGCCGTGGTCGCCTGGGAACTGGCTGTTGCCCTGCAGGAAAAGCTGGGCGGCGATTCCCTGCAGGAGATGCTTGCCAACTACCGTTCCTACCGCAGGCAGTGTGCCGGCCGTTAGGAGGCTGTTATGAAAACCGTAAAAGTTGAGCTGGCAGAACGTTCTTATGAGATAATTGTCGGCAGTAACATGTGGGAGAACTTGCCTGCCGCTTTAAAAGAAGTACTCCGGCCGGGAAAAGTCCTGCTCGTAAGCGATGAAAATGTTTTTAGCCTCTACGGACAGCGGGCGATCGGCATCCTGCAGGAGGCGGGATTTAAGGTCTTTCCTGCCGTCATTCCCCCGGGTGAGGGCAGTAAAACCCTCTATCGGGCCAACGAGCTGTATACGGCGGCAATTAAAGCCGGCCTGGACCGGAAAACTGCATTTATCGCCCTGGGAGGCGGTGTTGTGGGAGATCTGGCCGGGTTTGCAGCCGCCACTTATCTACGGGGCGTTGACTTTGTCCAGATTCCCACTACCCTTTTGGCCCAGGTGGACAGCAGCGTTGGAGGGAAGGTGGCCGTTAATCACGAGCTGGGGAAAAATTTAGTTGGCGCCTTTTACCAGCCGAAGCTTGTCTGGATAGAGCTGGAAACATTAACTACACTGCCCCGGCGGGAATTTTTGGCGGGAGCGGCGGAAGTTGTGAAGTACGGGTCGGCTCTTGACCTTTCACTTTTGGAAAGTCTGGAGAAAAACTGGCCTGCTTTTTGGGAAAAAGATGCCTCATTCCTTGCTGAAGTCATTACTGCCTGCTGCCGGATCAAGGCGGAAATTGTCAGTCAGGATGAAAAGGAAAAGGGAATCCGTGCCCTCCTGAATTTCGGCCATACGGTCGGCCATGCACTGGAGGCTGCCACTTCTTACCGCTATTACCTGCACGGGGAGGCTGTTCTTATAGGTATGGCGGCGGCGGTACAGCTTGCTTTATTACTTGAGCTTCTAAAGCCTGACGAAGCCCGGCGGCTGCTTGGCTTTTTTGCCCGCATCGGCCTGAAGGAGGCACCGGCAAGCCTGACAAGAAGTGAGGTGCTGGCCGCTTTAAAGAAGGATAAAAAAAGAAGCGGGAAGAAAAGCATTTTTGTACTGCCTGTGGGCCCCGGCCGGGCCGGGATTTTTGACAATGTCACCAGCAGCATGGTAGCCGCTGTTTTGGACCGGTACCTGCATGAGAAAGGACAGGGGCTTTTGGCTCTGGATGTGTAATTGTCAGGATAAAAGCGGCTTCTGGCAACTCTGCCCGTCCGGCAGATGTCATTGACAATCTTTTGCCAATGCGTTTATAATTACTGTGGGACTCGGGGCAGTCTCGCCCGGCCTGCGGGACGATTGCCCCTTTTGCATTGTTACTGACAGGAGGCAAGACTATGAAAAGCCGTCATCTCCTTTTTTTTCTACTGGTAGTTGTTTTGCTTTTGGCGGGCAGTGCACTGGCTGTCTGGCATGCTGCCGAGAATATGAATCTGGGCCTTGACCTGCGGGGTGGTGTTTATGTCCTTTATCGGGCCGTGGACAAGGCGGGTGAGGACAGCAGTGACAAAATTGACCGGGCTGTTCTTGTTATTCGCAACCGGATTGATGCCCTGGGTATTGCCGAGCCGGTAGTCCAGCCGGAAGGAAGCGACCGCATCCGGGTTGAGCTTCCCGGCATTAAAGACCAGCGGGCCGCCCGGGAGGTTATCGGGAAAACGGCTTTATTAAGGTTTGTCGGCCCCGACGGCGAGACAATAGTAGAAGGAGATGACCTGAAGAACGCCCAGGCTATCTATGACCAGTACAACCAGCCGGCCGTATCCCTGGAATTCAATGCCGAAGGAACGGAAAAGTTTGCCGAGGCTACAAAGAAATTTTTCGGTCAGCCCATTGCCATTTATCTTGATGAGGAAGAAATTTCGGCCCCCATTGTTAATGCCGTAATTGAGGACGGCAAGGCCATAATCAACAATATCAGCTCCATAGACAGGGCGGCAACCCTGGCGTTGCAGCTGCGTTCCGGTGCCCTTCCCGTTCAGTTGGAGGAACTGGAAATTCGCGGTGTCGGCCCGCTGCTCGGGCAGGATTCCCTGAACCGCAGTATACGCGCCGGGATAGCCGGGCTGCTTTTGGTAATACTTTTTATGCTTGTTTACTACCGGGGATTTGGTTTTGTCGCCGATGTTGCCCTTTTCGCCTATGCAGCCATTGTGATGCTCGTACTGATTGCCCTGAATGTGACGCTAACCCTGCCGGGCATTGCCGGCATAATTTTGTCCATTGGGATGGCCGTTGATGCCAATATAGTTATATTTGAACGTATCAAGGAGGAAATGCGGCAGGGCAAGACGGTCAGAACGGCCGTCGAAGCCGGATTCTCCCGGGCCTTCCGGGCAATTTTGGACTCCAATATTACGACACTGATAGCCGCTGCCGTCCTGTTCCGGTTTGCCCAGGGACCCGTCCGCGGTTTTGCCGTTACTTTAAGCATCGGTATCCTGGCCAGCATGTTTACGGCAGTGGTGTTGACGCGCTATCTGTTGAGACTGGCTGCCGGGGCAGGATTGGTAAAAACCGTACAGCAGGAAGTGCGGCAGCGGGAAAAAAGCTTTGATTTTATTGCAGCGCGTAAATATGCCGTTGCCTTTACCGTTTGCCTGCTGCTTGTAGGAGTTGCATCCCTGGCAGTACAGGGGCTTAATTACAGTATTGACTTTACCGGCGGGACCATAATGCAGATTGATATGGGAAAACCTTTTTCCCTGGAAGAAGTGCGGGAAGTCCCGGGACTGGCAGCTGCCACTTTGCAGAAGGTCGGCCGGGAAAATGCCGGGAATGATAACGCATCCAGCGAACTGCTGATAAAGACAACGGAATTATCGCCGGCTGAACAGGAAGAATTATTTTCCGCCCTGCAGGAAAAGTTTAGCCTGCCGGACGAGGCACTGCTGCAGGCGGACAGTGTCGGTGCCGTAATCGGCGGGGAACTGCAGCGGCAGGCGCTCATTGCCCTGCTTATTGCCAGCCTTTGCATGGGAGTTTATATTGCTGTCCGTTTTGAGCACCGCTTTGCTGTTACAGCCGTCCTGGCGCTGCTGCATGATGCGTTCTTTATGGTAACTGTTTTTTCACTTTTTAAACTGGAGATCAGCATGCATTTCATTGCCGCTGTGTTGACAATTATCGGTTATTCCATAAACGCAACTATAATCATTTATGACCGCATCCGTGAAAACCTGCGGCTCAGTCGCAAGGCCGACTATGCAGAGGTGGTGCAAAACAGCATCACCCAGTCGCTTAGCAGAACAATCTTGACTTCTTTGACTACTGCCCTGGTCTTAGTCACGCTGCTGGCTTTCGGCGGGGCTACTCTGCGGCCCTTTATTATCGCCCTGCAGGTAGGTGTGATATGCGGTACCTTCTCTTCCATATTCCTGGCGCCGCCGCTCTGGCATTGGTGGAAGGAGCGCGGGCGGAAAAAGTTAAAACCGCAAAATGCATAAATTACCGACAAAAAGAAGCAGAGAACGGTCCTGCTTCTTTTTATATTATTATTAAAGGGATTTTAAGTAAATTTGACGAATGTTTTGTTAACAATAATGACGCTGAAGGAGAATTAACATGGTTTATGCTGGCTGGCCCTGGTATGTGCCGGATGCCAATTGGGATACAGTCCGGACTTTGATGTCCGGACTGAAAATAAACCGTTTAACGGCTCTGGCCCTCTTTCAGCGGGGTCTGCATACTGTCGGAGAGGCAAAGAAATACCTGGCGTGCGACCTCTCCGATCTCGGGGATCCCTTTTCCATGTCCGGGGCGGAAGCGGCAGCCGCCCGGCTGGCGGCTGCCATTGCAAAAAAGGAAAAAGTACTGGTGTTTGGGGATTACGATGTGGACGGCATTACGGCTACCGCCCTGCTGATACTTGTCCTGCAGGAACTGGAGGTGCCGGTGGAATACCATATCCCCAGCCGCTTTGCCGACGGCTACGGTCTGCAGTCTGACGTGCTGGAGGAATTTGCCGCCAGAGGCGGCAGCCTGGCGGTTACTGTCGACTGCGGTACGAATTCTTTTGCCGAAATGGAACGGGCCCGGGAAATCGGCCTGGATTTGATAATAACCGACCATCACCTTTGCTTTGACGGCGACCGGCCTGCCTGTGCCGTGCTTAATCCCAAACAGCAGGGATGCCGTTATCCGGAAAAACAGCTTGCCGGCGTCGGCGTGGCCTGGGTACTGGTCCGCGCCCTGTACAAGTACCTGGGGATACCGGTTGACCGGGCTTATCGCTACCTGGATCTGGTGGCAATGGGGACAATTGCCGATGTGGTGCCGCTGCAGGGTGAAAACAGAATCCTGGTAAAACACGGGCTGGAAAGGCTGCAGGAAACCTCGCTGCCCGGGCTTGCTGCCCTGACTAAAGTAAGCGGTCTTGCCGGGCAGCGACTGGATGCCAGGCAAGTGGCTTTTACACTGACACCGCGCTTAAATTCGGCGGGCAGGCTGGGAGAAGCGGAACCGGCTCTCCGGACGCTGCTTGCCGGTGCTGCGGAAGCTGAAAAATACGCTGCGGAACTGGATGCCTTAAATAATGAACGGAGGCAGGTTGAGAGGGAAATCTTTGTGGAAGCAAAGGCTCTGGCGGCCGAAGAGGGGGAGAAACCGGCGCTTGTGCTTTGGCGGGAGGGCTGGAACCCCGGAGTTATCGGAATAATAGCCGGACGCTTGTCTATGGAATTTGGCCGACCTGCGGCCTTAATTGCCCTGGACGGGGAAGAAGGGCGAGGATCCGTCCGTACCGTTGCCGGGTATAATGCCGTCACTGCCCTGCAGGAATGTGCTGCCTATCTCGATCGTTTTGGCGGCCATGCCCAGGCAGCCGGGCTTATAATCAACAAAAACAAAATTACTCCCTTTAGTGAAGCTTTCTGCCGGGCTGTGGCCAAACAGGAGCCTGCAGAGATAAAGTATCCGGTGACGGCGGAAGTTGATTTGGAGGAATTAAGCCTTGAGCTGGCGGAGGAACTGCTTTTGCTGTCGCCCTTTGGTTACGGAAACCCCGAGCCCCTTTTTCTAATCAGGGAAGCGGAAGTTGTCTCCAGAAGACGGGTCGGCAACTGCGGCAATCATTTAAGCCTCTACCTGCGGCAAAATGCCCCGGTCGCACAGGCCATTTATTTCGGAGCCGGCGAAAAGGCAGATGACTTTCCCCCGCAGGAAAATGTGGAACTTGTTGTTGAGGCTGGAAAAAATACTTGGCAGGGCAGAACTTCCCTTTCTCTCTATGTCAAGGATATGCGTACTTCGCTTTCTTCCCGCGCTCCGGTTATTTACGACAGGAGGGAGCTGCGCCGCCGCGAGCAGTATATTCTGAATCTTGCCGGCCGCTGGAAGCTTGCTGTCTGGGTTAACACTAAGGCTGTTAAGAATAGACTGAAAGAGATGCTGAAAGGCAAAGCAGCCGTTACCTGGCTGGGCAGGGATCTGGACGTTGCACAGGAATATGATGCCCTGCTTTTTTACCATTTGCCCTATGAAAGATCTGATTTGGAGCGGTTGCTGGGTATGATTCGTTTTCGCAGCAATCCCCGCTATATCATCTGTTATGGCAAGGAAGACTTGCTGTTAAATGAAAAACTTTTTTCCGCCACTTTTCCCGTACGTGAAACATTGCTGAAGCTGGCGGTTTGCCTGGAAAAACCGCGTCCCGCTTACGCCGTGCTGAAGAAAGCCTGTCAACAGCTGTCGCTTCCGGCAACCAACTACCTGCTGGAACAGTTGCAAACAGTGTTTTCAGAAATTGCTGCAGGGGGAGAGGTAAGACAGCCCCTTTCACCGTTCTTTTTGCATCAGTCCGGAACTTACCGCCGGCACAGGCGCATGCTCGCACAATACCGCGCTTATCAAAAATTCTGGTGGACCGCTACCGCCGGAGAACTGCTGGAGTATCTGAAAAATCCTGCAGGCTTGGTCCTGAAGGAAAGGGAGCTTGGACAGCATGAAAGCAAATCTGCAAACGTTAAAGGAGAAAATTAGAAAATACTATCCTGTTACACCGGACTGGAAGCTTTTGGAGAAGGCTTATCGCTTTGCCGTCAACGCCCACCAGGGGCAGAAGCGTTTTTCCGGTGAGCTTTATATAACGCACCCTTTGGGAGTTGCCATTATCCTGGCTGAGCTGGAGCTGGATATGGACACAATAATAGCCGGGCTGTTGCATGATGTGGTTGAGGATACCGATGTTACCCTGGAAGAAATTGAACAGCAGTTTGGTGACGATATTGCCATGCTGGTGGACGGGGTGACCAAACTTTCCAAGCTGGAATACAAATCAAAGGAAGAACGCCAGGCCGAAAACCTGCGCAAGATGTTTATCGCCATGGCTAAGGATATCCGGGTGCTTTTGATCAAGCTGGCGGATCGCACCCACAATATGCGCACCCTGAAATATCTTAGTTCTCTGAAACAGCAGTCTATTTCCCGGGAGACTCTGGAGATATATGCTCCTTTGGCGCACCGTCTGGGGATTTATAAAATCAAATGGGAACTGGAAGATTTGGCGTTTCGCTTTTTGGAAAGGGACCGCTATTATGCTCTGGCTGATAAGCTGGCCAAAAAGCGCGATGAAAGGGAAGCCTTCATCAAACAGGTTATTGAAACCCTACAGCCCAAGCTCGAGGAAGTCAATATCAAAGCCAATGTTTCCGGCCGCCCCAAACACCTTTACAGCATTTCACAAAAAATGAAAGAACAAAACAAAGAATTTCACGAAATTTATGACCTGACTGCCATCAGGATCATTGTTGATTCAATTAAGGACTGTTATGGCGCCCTGGGAATTGTTCATACATTATGGAAACCGATCCCGGGCCGCTTCAAGGACTATATTGCCATGCCCAAGCCCAACATGTACCAGTCACTGCACACATTGGTGATGGTAGGAAAAAATGAACTTTTGGAAGTACAGATACGCACCTGGGATATGCACCGTACTGCCGAATACGGGATTGCCGCCCACTGGCGCTATAAGGAAAAAAAGGACAGCAAGCAGGATGACGAATTTGAAAAAAAACTGTCCTGGCTGCGGCAGATTATGGAGCTGCAGCAGGATTCCAAAGATGCCTCGGAATTTATGGAAAACATCAAATTGGATTTGTTTTCCGACGAGGTGTTTGTTTTTACTCCCAAAGGCGATGTCATAGACCTGCCGGCAGGTTCCATACCGCTTGATTTTGCTTATAAGATCCATACGGACATCGGCCACCGCTGTGTCGGCGCCCGCGTTAACGGCCGCCTTGTTCCCCTGGACTACGAGCTGAAAACAGGGGATATTGTGGAGATAATAACTTCAAAACAAGGCACACCCAGCCGGGACTGGCTGAACATGGTAAAAAGCTCCGGAGCCAGGGCAAGAATTAGGAGCTGGTTCAAGAAGGAACGGCGGGAAGAAAACGTGGCCAAGGGCAGGGAAATGGTAGAGAAGGAGCTGCGCAGGCAGGACCTTGACCTCGCATTATTCCTGAAGTCCTCACTGCTGCTGGAGGCGGGAAAAAGGTTTAATATCAACAGTGAAGAAGACCTTTATGTTTCAGTCGGTGTCGGCGCCATCACCCCGCAGCAGGTGGTGTCAAAGTTAAAGGAAGAATACCGGAAAAAGGAAGGATTGCCCGAGCGGGAGGCTATTAAGGAATTTACCCCGCCCAAAAAAGTCGGGAAAACAGGAAAGGGAGTGCGGATTGACGGCATTGACAACCTGCTGTTGAGGTTTGCCAAGTGCTGCACACCCGTTCCCGGAGACAACATTGTCGGGGTTGTAACCCGCGGCCGGGGTGTCTCCATTCACCGCCGGGACTGTCATAATGTCAAAAACAGTTCGGCTGCCTTAAAGCTTCTGGATGCGGAATGGGAAGAAAATGCGGAAGGTTTATATCCCGTGGAGATAGAAGTTACGGGCATGGACAGTTCACATTTTCTGTCGGATGTGGTTAATGCCGTTGCCGAGAGCAAAGTAAATATAAGCGCATTAAATGCCCGCCGCACCAGGGATCGGCTGACGTCCATCCGGATGACGGTGACGGTGAAAGATATAAATCATTTGGACAATGTTATAAGCAAAATTAACAGGGTGCGCGATGTTTACAGCGTACACCGGAATCGCAACTAGGAGGTTTTTATGCGCGCAGTCATCCAAAGAGTAGCAGCAGCCAGTGTGGAAACGGAAGGTGAAGTTATCGGCCGGATAGGGCGCGGCCTGCTTATTTTGCTCGGAGTGCATGCCGCAGACGGCGAGAAAGATATTGCTTACCTGGCGGATAAAATATGCAACTTGCGGATATTTGAGGATGAAGCAGGAAAAATGAATTTGTCGCTGCTTGATATCGGCGGCAGTGCTTTGGTTGTATCCCAGTTTACATTGTATGCAGATACCCGCAGGGGAAGGCGGCCCGGCTTTACCAGGGCTGCGCCCCCGGAGATGGCCGAGTCCCTTTATTTACAGTTCTGTGAGGCTCTGGCTGCCAGAAACGTACCTGTTGCCACAGGGCGCTTTGCCGCCCATATGGATGTCAGTCTTACCAATTACGGTCCGGTAACAATTATTATTGATACACAGCAGCCCGATATTTAGCTGCAAAGCTATGTAGAAGCGGTGGCCGAAAGAAAGGTGAAGTCAATGACAACTTTCAGGAACACTAAGCAGCGCAGGGCGATACTTTCTGTATTCAGAAAGGCATCCCGTCCGCTTTCTGCCGGTGAAGTATACAGGAAAGCAAGGGAAATCTACCCGCAGATAGCATTAACCACCGTTTACCGCAACCTTGACCAGTTGACGGAACAGCGGGTTCTGCGCAGGCACCGCCTGAGGGAAAAAGAGTACAGTTACACTTTAAACGAGAGGAAAAAGCGGCACTATATAGTCTGTCTTTCTTGTGACAGGATGGCAAGCATAGATAAATGTCCCATTGAGGAGCACACAGCGGAGCTGGCTGAAATAACAGGCTATCAGATTGTTATGCATGATGTGCAGTTGTACGGCTACTGCCAGGGATGCCGCTGCAGTAAGGATGAGTCTGAAGAAAAAAGCGGGCAAAAGACCTTAATTTCATGCTGACGGCGGGCAACGCAAGCGCTCTGCCCGAAAAACAGGCGCAAATGCGCCTGTTTTTGTTGCAGGAAATCAACAGGATAATGTGGAATGACTGAAATCAAGATTTACATGAAACCAAGGGAAGGAGGCTTTTGCTTGTCAATTAAACAGTATAGTGAAGAGCTTGAGAAAATTTTGGGTTTGCGGACGGCGCTGCTGGCTATAAAGCTGCTTGCATCTGAGGATGAAATACCGGACGGGGCAATCCGTCCCAAAAGGGACCAGGGTGTACATTATTCGCTTTGCCAGGCTTTTGCCTTGGCCCGCTTTAATGGAGATGTTCTGGCCATGATGACGGAAGACCACTGGTGCTGGGCTCCCTTAATTGGGTTTGGCCTGGTGGAATTCCATGAAAAACACGATTCTTTTTCAGTTGTTAAACGCTTCCTCGGCATCGAAAACGAGGAAGCCGCCGCAAAATTCCTGGCTGAATTTCCTCGCCTGGAATACGGAAAATACGCGGGATTGCTTGTTGCTCCCTTGAAGAAAGCTGATTTTGCCCCCGATGTTATTCTGATTTATGCCACCCATACACAACTGCGCCAGATTTTGCTGGCCATAAAGTTTAAAAGCGGCAAACTGGTTGCTTCCCAATTTGACGCCATAGATTCCTGTGTTTATTCCACCATACCCGTAATTTTAAACGGCGGGTACAGGATAACTTTCCCTGATCCCGGCGATGTGGAAAGGGCTCTGGCCGGGGACGATGAAGTAATCTTTTCCCTTTCTCCGGACAAACTGCCGGAGCTTGTGGCAGGTCTCTCCATCTTTGCTGAGGGCAGAATGTTTTTCCAAAAACCGGCGCAAAAAATTGAGCCCGACCATCCGCGCCCCGATTTTTACAGGGAGCTTTTTGCCATCTGGAACCTGGATGTATAATGTGAATTTAGCAGAGGAGGGTATAATATGACGGAGGATAAGAAAAAGGAAATAATTGAAGGTGTGGTAAAGGAAGCGGTTGATGCCCAGATTCGTTTTGATACCTGTGCCTGGAGCACACTGTACGGGCTTTCCACCTACTTTAAATTTATCCCGCAGGAAATGGTTGCCGCGTCCCGCGCCCTCTCGGGAGGGGTGGCATCCAGCGGCTGTTCCTGCGGCGCACTGTGCAGCGGGGCACTGGCCCTGGGAGCAAAATATTATCCTACAGTGGAAGAAGATTTAAATGACGCTCCGGATGCCCCGCAGAAAAGAGACCTTGCCTTCAGTAAGATTTTCCGGCTGCGCGATGCTTTTATGGCTGAATACGGATCGCTGCTTTGTTCCGGAGTACAAAAATGTATCTATGGCAGAAGTTTTAACCTGCTGGATGATAAAGAGCGCGATGAATTTTTAAATCTTCCGGGGCACGAAGAACAATGTGCCAAAGTTGTCGCCACAGCCGTCCGGCTGACGGCGGAGCTTTTGCTTGAAGATGAGTAACGGACCGAAAAAAGCTGTCAAACCAATTGGTTTGGCAGCTTGCTTTTTTTACGCTTTAAGCATGTTTTATTATCCCGGTTACCCTTCCCCTGTTTCTTTGGTATCAACCACTTTAAATGAATTATCGGTAACAGAGTAATGGTATGTCTGCCGACTCAATCACGAGGCAGTAGCTGTCATCGATTTCAACAGGTTCAAGCAATGCAAAGATTCGTTCCCCGCTGTTTTCAAAGAAGGACATTACTTTTTGCATAGCTTCTTGCTGCTCTTCTTCCGTAAACAGTTCGGACAAGGACATTACTTCGATGGACTCTTTTTGCTTTTCTTCAGTTAATGGTCCGGGCTTTGTATTGCAGATGAAAAAAAGCTATTATAATAACCAGCAATAAGAACGGTAATTTTGTTTTATCAGATCACACAGCCTTGGAACGTGAATGTTGCCAGTCTTATTCTTCATCCTGTTCCTCTCCAATAAAAACACCTTCTTCTCCTTGCACCTCTTCCCGGGGTATTTTTTTATTCATCGCCCTCTCAATTCTTTGCAATATTTGTTCTTTACGGTCATTAAAAAAGCCGGTAAAATCATCTTTATAAAGATATTCCGGATTAAGAACATGGGATTTTAAAATATTTATAAATTCTTCGTCGTTTACACCGGCATGTTTTTTAATCTTGGCCAAATATTTACTTGGCGCATCGCCACTGACAATACGGTTAGTACGGGCAGACAAAGGAGTTTTGTTAATAATACAATTATAGTCATTTTTAGGAATGCCGTTCTTTTCACACCAGGAGACCGGGAAAATATGATGAATATCGATCGATTCAGAAAAATAGGTGCTGAAATCAATGCCGGTAGCGGAAAGCCAGTCTTTCGTATTGTCATCCATTAGCAAAGCATATATCCCTTTATAAGCGGCGCTATTTCTTGTCCTTAATGTATGTAACCGTGACGGAGAAAAATTTGCATCATAGATTGTTTTTGGTTCAGGCCCATTGTTTAGAATCCATTCAACAACCTGTGGCAAATCAAGAGCGTACCTGGTTTCAGTGGCGGAACCATATAGCTCGCCGAAGACTCCACACCAATACCATTGCATTAACTTTTTTTTGTACCCGACATTATCTATTCTAACGCCTAAAACTGCCAAAATGGCTGCCAAGGGAATTAACTGGGTATTATAAGGTAAATCACGGGCAGTAAAAATGTGATTTTCTGAAAGGATCTTCGAAGCTTTTATAAAACCCTCGGCAATGGGCTCTCTATGTTTTTTGTAATCCTGAAGTGATAAACTAAGCATATCCTTACGTTTGCAAGTGATCGCAGGCAATTCGTCTTCGGGTACGTTTTCCTGCTCTTTATTTTTGCGATTATAATAGGTTGCCAGTAAAGTGACGGCCTGGATAAAATCAGTATTGCTGACATTAGAAAGTAATTTATAGTCTTTAAATGTTGATTTAATCTCCTCCCAATCCTCTTTTAAAACAAAATCGGAATCATCCGCAGCAAAAGTAGCGGTTAATAATTCAAATACATTTAGGGAGATCCCGCCGGTATTTACTTTTTCAAAAACCTGACATACTGCTTCTTTTGGGTTTTCTTTTTTGAGAATTATTACTGGCAACATATATTGCCTGAAACTATCAATAACTTTTTTTTCAAAATCATCCCAGAACCTAGATTTTTCACTGCTATGTTGCCAGTAATTACTGAATTCTCTTCTCCAGGTACTATAGTCATCAATCATACAAACGGGATACATTAGATTTTTATATTCTAATTCTTTTTCCGATAAATCAAGCACTATACGGCGGCCAAAGTCTTCCCTAATCTGTTTTGTTTCATTAAGAGAAATAATTGCCTCTTCCAGATCATAGTTTTCATCCATGGCCTTAACCATATCGATGTAATACCACCGTTTAATCTCATAGTTTTTTTCATTTCTAGTAGTAACAATCTCGTTGGTAATAATTGTTTGGTATAAGGAAGTTATACGCTGTTGGCCGTCGAGAATCAAAAGTTCAGGTTTTACCTCATTGTCAAGCTTAACTCCTTCCAACGGTTCCGTTTTAAACCTGACATTTTCATTACCTGTTTCCAGCAACATAATAGCGCCAATCGGAAATGACTTGGCTACACTTGCAAGAATCCCTTTGATCCGGTTATCATCCCAAACCCAACCTCTTTGAAAGTCCGGCAATTGTATTTTGCCGTTATGCACATCTTTGAGTATTTCAAATAAGCTTCTTTTAGTGGAGTCAAAAGATTCCATAATTGTCACTGCCCCCTAGAAGTATTATCTTCGATTATCCCTCAAGAAAATATTTACATATCAATAAACTTAAAAGCCGTATTTTTCTTTCCTCTTTGTAAAAGCCATTTCAGAACCTTCCATTATATCTTGTACTGCAGTCTTAACAACTTGACAATCTAAAGCACCATTACAGTATTCTAATGGTTTCTCGAGAGATATTTGTCTTCTTCTGATTTTCCCTTCAACTTGCCGGTTATCCTGAATCAATTTTATTAAATCTTTAGTTTTATTCTCGCTTTCACTTTGTCGCGGAGCTTTTCGTAATAATCTGCCACGGCAATTTCCGGGAAATAGGTCTGAAAGTATCTCTTTTCCCTTTAGTTTGCTTTTTATTCATTGCTTTGCTTACTTTTATACCAATGGAAATTAAAGCATACTTTATAACTTTACAATCTAATCAATCATTCTGAAAAAAGATGGGAATTTCTCTACTCATATGTTATCACAGCTTCATGTGCAAGACAATTCTGTTTCTATCATTATTTACCATTATTGTCATCCGGCAAATCTCCTTGCTTCCATTACCTATGCACCGGTAGCCCGCGAGGGTATTTCCACCATGAAAGAACTGGAAATATACCTGTCCAATTTTTTTGACGAGTCTACCTGCCAAAAGCTCATTTCGACTCGTGTGGACGATGAGAAATTCCCCTTGTTTATGGAGCGCGACGGTATTCTGTATTGCGCCGGAGGTTTATTGGATTAATTATTTATGATTATTGTGAATGGACACTTGACGTTAAGAATACCGGTGATGATGATGCCAAGGTGGTTGTTGTTAACTGGCGTATGAATGTTTGGGACAGACCGCTTTCCGGAAGCTATGAAATGAACTGTGTCAGGGGCGCTGAAGGAAATTGGCGTTTTACGGACTTTGTTCTTCCCTCAAAGGCAGCCGTGAAGGCTTACATACAACTTGAGGGGATAGAATAGGAACCGGACATGATCCGCCTTGTGCTTTCGCCGGAGCCTGCAGTGCCGGATGTGATGTGAAGCCCCATTTTGAGCACAAAATATAAGCGGCCGGCTTATTGCTTGAGGGAAAAGCCGGTTTTGCAGATTTTACATAACAAGGGGTTTACGCAACATAACTATAATGTTGCGTAAACCCCTGAATGTTCTGTGATCTCCCGGCTAGTTTATGGCCAATGGCGGCATTAGGCAGCTAAGATTTGTGAGTAAATACTGAAAGGAGTCGAGCGGCATCCCGGTAGAGTTCTCCCTTGTTAGTGTTTATCTGCTGATCAGGCTTTTTTTCTTTTTATTGCTAACGAACGGTTCTACGCGAATACCCTTTTTGTTCTGCCTGATTGTGGCGGCCAGGAACCCAAAGAAGAAAGCAGACCAGATCCCGCCTGTAACCAGGATCCCTATCAGGATGCGGAACGGCTTATCCCAGAGGAGGGGCTTGCTGATAAGAACGGCAAAGGCATGCAGTGCCTTTAAAAAACCGCCCTTGGGGGAAAGCTGATGCAGATAGGGCACGGCGGCAGTAATTTCTGCCGGCGGTATAAGATAGAGCAGGCCAAAGGCCAAAAGCAGCAGAAAGAGCAAGTTAATTAGATACATAACATATGAGGCTCCGGGAGCTATCCTCTGTTGCGGGTTGTCCGGGTTGTAGCGGGCGCTTGTTGCGGAGTAAAACAGACCAATGGAACTGGCGCCCAGCGTCAAAAGAACGGCTCCCATGGCCAGCATCAGTGTCAGCGAGACCGAAAGCCCGATGGCTGCGGCGGTGCCTACCAGCAGTGCTTCCATCAGGAAGAGCGTGGGTAAGACTGAAGCAATCAATTTTCCCCAGACAACGGGTGCACCGACCAGAGGGACACTGCTTAATACCCAGTCGGCTTCGCCTTCGCGTCCAAAGGATTGCAGGGCAATATTGCCGCTGAACATTAAAGTATACATGAACAGAATGGCTGTCATGGAAGATCTGGATGAGTCGGAGCGCAGAAAAATATACTGGCCGGCAAAGAAAGCCATGAGTATTAAAGGCATCAGGTAGCCGAACCATTCACGGGTATCCCTTTTCATATAAAGCAAATCCTTTTTGGCAATAGACCAAATGCCGTGCCAGACAGATGCCGTGCCAGCATTATCTCCGGCTTTGCCGGTAAAGAATGCTGCTGCTTTTCCTGCAGCTGTTTTGGCAACCGGCCGGGTTTTTTTTCTGTGCCGCCTTCCCGGAGGTTGACTGACGGAAATCCATCCACGGCGGAAGCCCCGTTCTACAAGGGTAAAAGAAAGGAGAAACAAACAAACGGCGAGCAAAAGCAGCAGTAGAGACCAGCCTAAGGCAATAAGAATTTCTCCGGAAACACCGGCAACCAATGCCCGGGAACCCCAGCCCCAGGGGAAATGGGAAAGTGACTTAAGCATACCTTCCTGTCCGGCAAGCAGTGCTGGCAAATCTATCCGGCCTTCTGCTTGCATTATCAAATTGGGAATCTGAAAAAACAAAGCTATGACAATTCCGGCAACAGCACCGATAACACCAACGGCTTCCCTGCTTCTGTGGGGAGGGACAAGGCGCATGACAATAAGATTCAGCAGTTCGGCCAGTGCCGTTCCCAGAATCCACAAGCCAATCACTGTCAGCAGGAGAAACAGGTAATAGTGAAGCGGGGCTTTAAACAAAAGGCCGTAAAATATACCCGGCAAAAGGGCAAAGAGCAGTACCGGCAGGAAGTTGCTGACGGCAATTACCAGTGATTTAACGGTAAAAACAGCCCGTATGGATACGGGGGAAACGAACAATATCTCCAGGTCTTCCGACATATAAAGTGTTACAAAGGCGGATGTTATGCCAAAGAAAACCTGTGCAGCAATGCTTATCAGAAAAAGTACGGATAAAAGGCCTCCGCCCAGCTGCGGGTCAACAGACATTAATGTTCTATAGGCCAGGACGCCCAGGTAGACAAAAAGTCCTCCCAGCCCCAGTGTTACTGAACCATAAACAATCCAGAGAACAGCAGGCCAGCGGCTGATTTTGTTTTTGGCAACACGCAGGTGGGTTTTCAAAAGCTGGCTAAAATCACTGAAAAAGGGTTGAGGTGGCGGCGGTGCTTCCAGGGGGGGAGGTATGATTATTTTCACCGGTTGTTCCCCTCCTCAAGACTTTGTATCAATTCGGCATTTTCGTGGCCGCCCGTCAACTCCAGGAAAATATCTTCCAGACTTTCCCCGGCGCTGCCTGTCAAC
>DGEC01000112.1 GCA_002385745.1 Firmicutes bacterium UBA3936 | reverse complement strand
CTGGCCGTGCGGATGGGAGTTGTGGGCAAGGCCTTTGATATCTATGAAAAAGAGATAGTGGGAGATGTGGTGAGAACCAGAATACCAAGGGCATGGGAGCCTGAAGACGTTTTCCCGGATAGAAAATAAGCGCTTGCGCAGCAAGGATGAATAAATAACCGCCGGGAAAGTGGGTGTTACTGTGGAATATCCCGATTATGAACTGAAAAACAGATTGAAAAATATGGCCTGGACTGTGGCGGGAAGTTATGAAGATGATATAGATATCGCTGACAGTTTTGCAGCCGCAGGCGTTCCGGCGGATATTGCCGTCTTTCATGCCGCCAAAGCCGGGGCCAGAAAAAAATATATCGACTGGGACCTGGTTAAAAAATATGTAAGTTTTAAAAAAAAGAGCGGCTGTGACGCTTACACGGTGCTGGGATTAATTGAACTGTGTACGGATGTTATGGTTGAGGAAAAAGTCTTTGCTGAAAGACCCGGCATGGAGGAAATGCGCCGCGAAGCCTATGAGAAACTCCTGGAGAGATTTGTACGCATTCATCTTAGCGATCCCCTGGAAAAAGTCAGATACGCTCTTGTCCTAGAGCAAATGGGCAAAAGCGCTGCTTTTGACGGCAAAACACTGCGCTTGCTAAGGGATATCAAGGAATGTGCCCATGTTAAAGAAACAAAAGAAATCATTTTACACACCGAAAGACTTTACAGTAAATATTTCTCTGATTTATGTACGGAAAGCAATTATATCGAGGAAGAAGAGCTAATCAACAGGGTGGAAGAATTAAGCAGGCCTGAGCAAGACAGCAGTTTCGCCGACTTTTTGTTTGAGGAATTGTTTAAAGAAAATGATATAGATCAAGAAACGAAGCAAGCTGTTGACCGGATTAGCGAAGCGTTTTTAGTGGAGTCCATCGGTGAATTGGCACTGCAAAGCGGCAATGCCGGAAAGCCCCGGATAGTTTACGTTGACGAAGAAAAAGCCGGGAAAATATACAGCAAAATTGAGTACTACTACGGCAAATCTTACCTGACACCTGAGGAAACGGCCAGATTGCAGCAAAAAATCTGTACAGGTGTCCATTTAGGCTGCAGGGTTCATTTTACCGATGGAGTCTTAAGAACAAAAAGCAAAAATTTATTCCAAACCAAACTGGCAGCGAGGCATAAAGAAAACAACCTCGCCTATTACCGTCAAAAACCCCGGGTATATAAAAGAAATATCATGAGGCTTAAGCAGGTAATACAGCAAACGATGGTTGCGGAAAACCAGAAAACAGTTATCCCCGCCGATCATGGCGTTATTGTGGCAAATAGATTGTGGCGGGTCGGCAGAAGCAGGAACAGCAAACTGTTTAACAAGGTTGTAAACAACGAAAAGGGCAGGTATGTGGTTGATATTTTGCTGGATGCCAGCGGTTCCCAAAGGGCTAATCAGGGGAAGGTGGCTGCGCAGGCGTATATAATCAGCCGGGCTCTCACTTTAGCCAAAATCCCCAACCGCGTTCTCGGCTTTAACAGTTTTCTGGATTATACCATTCTGAGAAGATACAGGGATTATGACGATCCTCCAAGGAAAAGCAATAATATCTTTGAATATTTTGCCGCCGGGAACAACAGGGACGGCCTGGCTATCCGCGCAGCCTGTGCGGGCCTGAAGGAAAGAGGAGAAGAAAACAAGATTTTAATAGTGCTGAGTGACGGCAAGCCTAACGACATCAAGATTTCAAAGAGCGGGCAAAGAACAGTACAAGGCGGAAAGCTTTATAAAGGAATTGTGGCCCTGAAGGATACGGCCATGGAAGTGCGCAGGGCCCGCAATGAAGGCATTTTGGTTTTAGGTGTGTTTACGGGCAGGGAAGAGGAACTGTACGCGGAAAAATATATTTTCGGAAAGGATTTCATGTATACCAAAAACATCGAAAGGTTCTCAGATATAGTAGGTATTTTCCTGAAGCGGGTTATTGAAAACTATTAGAACGAAACCGCTTCCCCTGTTGCAAAACGGCATAATAAAATAAGACCGGGCGGCTATCGGCGGCTGACGCCGTTTTAATTTATAAGAAAGAGAGGTTAATAAAAGATGGCGGTTTTTGATATTACCTTCTATTCAAACTCCCTGAACCGGCACACCCAGCTGACGGCAATAATCCCTATTGACATGCCGGAATTCCCCGGCTTCCCCAAACCCGATAAAAACAAGCTCTTTAAGTCTCTTTACCTTCTGCACGGCTATTCCGGCAACCAGAGCGACTGGCTGCGCGGCACGCAAATTGAGCAGTTCGCAATAATGCATCAAATTGCCGTCTTTTGTCCTGCCGGCGAGAACAGCTTCTATCTTGACGACAAGGCGCGGGGCGCCATGTACGGGGAGATGATCGGCCGGGAGCTGATTGAGTTTACCCGCAGAATATTCCCCTTGTCTGCCGAAACCAAAGATACGGCTATCGGCGGCCTGTCCATGGGCGGTTACGGCGCCATCCGCAACGGCTTTAAATACAACGATGTCTTCGGCAGCATAATCGCCCTGTCTTCCGCCCTGATTACTGACAATGTAGCCAAGGGCTTTGAGCAGGAAAACAACCCGATGATATCTTCCGGCTATTTTACGCATACCTTTGGGGAGCCCGGCAAAATCAAGGGCAGCGATATTGATCCCGAAGCATTGGCCAGGAAGCTGGTTGACAGCGGCGCTGCAAGGCCCAGGCTCTACATGGCATGCGGCACCGAGGATTTTCTTATTAATGAGAACCGGAAATTCCACAAGTGTCTCTTGGAAATGGGATATGAGCATACATACATAGAGGCTCCCGGCATGCACAGCTGGGAATTCTGGAATGAATACATTGAAAAGGCAATGGTCTGGCTTACAGGGCAGGATAGGCCGCAAGCCTGAACAAAAAAGCAAAAGGGAAATAAGCAGCCCCGCAAGGGGTTGCTTTTTATATAAACCTGTGAAGTCAGCCGGGTTGGATACTGCGTTTTGCCGTTCGGAAAATTAAAAACCGCTCAAAGAGAGAACGCATTTTACTTTAGAAGGAGCGGTGTGCTGAAGACCGCAGCGGGTAATATATTCGCCCAGCGGTTATTTTTTTGTTGTTAAAAGAATATGTAAAAAAGGAACAGGCTGTCCGCCTGGCAGCTGCCAAGTCATGGTAATCAATGGCTTTAGCGGTAAATATGATTGTATTTAACAGGATAATAGTGAAAAATGTGCTAAAAAAATTCAGGAGGTAATAAGATGAAAAAGCTTAGAAAATTCGGTATCATCATGCTTGTCGCCATTATTGCGGTGTCACTCCTGTACGGCTGCGGGGCCAAAGACACAGAAAATGAGTCCGCAGCAAAAGACCCCGCAGCAGGACAGGAATCCGCAGGGAAAGAACCGGAACCGGAGGTGCCTAAAGCGCAAGCCTATGGGCCGTATGATTTTAACCCTGATCATGAAGTGTATGAAATAGTGGAAGCCAACAGGGTCCCCTGGCAGGGTATGTACTTTACCGAAACATGGTCCCGGGCGCACATTGACAAGGCCATTAAGCCCAACAATGTTAAAGACAAAGTAAAAGTAGGCTATGTCACATGGAATAACAGCACCCCGTTTTTTGCCATCTCTGAAAACCACCTTAAAAGCCTGTGCGAGCAGTGGGGCTACGATTTTGTTTCCCTTTGCTCCAACGGCGATCTCAACCAGCAAATTGCCAACATTGAGAATATGATCACCATGGGTGTGGACGTGATTATCGACTGTGACTACAGTGTCGAAGCAGAGCTGCCCGCCATACAGAGGGCTGTCGAGGCAGGTATTCCGGTTATCGGCTACGGCCTGGTCTTCCCGCCCGATTCGCCCGTCATTACAACAAGTGCATGTGCATATTATGAGCAGGGCTTTTTGGTGGGTATGTACATAGCGGACTATTACAAAGACGATCCGGACCTTAAAGTGGCTGCCATACCCGGTATGATCGGACACCCCATCGGCGAATCAACACTCAATGGCTTCCTGGGTGGCTTTGTTTACAAGAGAGCAATCAATATGGGCAAGCCCTTCCCTGAAAGGGAGGACGCCATGCTCTATGGATACAACCTCCACCAGGAGATTGTCAAGAACGCCAGGTTTTCCGATCCCGACCATGGATGGGAAATTGTCCAGTCCATTGACGGCTACTGGAGCCAGGACGGCGGCCTTGCAGCAATGGAGACTATCCTTACCTCGCATCCTGATATTGAGCTTGTTTGGACCGCCAACGACATAGAAGGCTTCGGAGCCATTCAGGCGATGGAGAATGCCGGCTATGAGGTGGGTAAAGATATTCAGATTTGCAGTGTGGGCGACGGTATGAGAGACGCCCTGCAATTGATAAAGGAGGGCAAATATCTCTGCATTACGCTGGCCAGCCCCTACACTTATGTCGGCACCTGCGCCCGCCTGGTTTACAGGATATTCAGCGAAGGCTTCGACGCTACCAATCTGACGTCAACTACATATATAGCTGATGTCCTTGTCACAAAGGACAATGTGGACGAGTGGATGACGGATGATGAATTCACGACCCTTCCGGATGCCGAGTTTATAACCATCGGTGAGTATTAGACAATTTAGCGCGTACGGCAAGTTCCTGCGAGCCGCAGGGTTCGCAGGAACTGCCGTGCGGGGAAACGGGAGAGAGTTATGGCGGAAATGCAATACCATGTTGAGCTGGTCAATATTTGCAAGTCATTCGGGGGAGTCCGGGCGTGCCGGAATGTAAATTTCCGCGTCAAAGCCGGGGAGATTCACGCCTTGGTCGGAGAAAACGGCGCCGGCAAGTCAACACTGATGAAAATCCTGTCGGGCGCCTATGCCAAGGATAGCGGCGATATTTACATCGGGGGCCAAAAAGTCAATATCAACTCCCCAAAGGACGGTCTTAGCCTTGGGATATCCGTCATCTACCAGGAGTTTGCGCTTGTTGGTTCACTGACTGTGGCGGAGAACATTTTTATTGACCAGCTCAGCGAAAAGGGTAGGCTGATAAACTGGAGGAGGCTGCGTGAAAGGGCGTCAAGCGCCCTCGAAAGCCTCGGCTTTGGCAGCATTCCGGTTGACAAGGCGGTTTCCGAGTTAAGCGTCGCCCACCGGCAGGTTGTGGAGATTTGCAAGGCCCTGGCCCGCGATGCTTCTGTGCTGATTTTAGACGAGCCGACCTCGGTGCTGGCTTCCGGCGAAGCAGGCCAGTTGTTCCGACTCTTAAGAAGCCTGCGGGACAAGGGCGTCACCATTATCTATATTTCACACAGGCTGGAGGAAATTTTCAAGCTGTGCGACAGGATCACAGTCATGAAGGACGGCTGCCATGTCGGCACCTACAAAACAGCGGAGCTTGACGAAAAAGAGCTTGTCAGCCTGATGATCGGCAGGACACTGGAGAGCTATTTCCCGGCGCGAAAGCCAAAGATCGGCGAGACGGTAATGAAGCTGGAAAACATCAGCAGCGGCAAGACTGTTAAAAATGTATCCTTCGAAGTTCGCAGAGGTGAGGTGCTCGGCATTACCGGGCTTGTGGGAGCGGGGCGCACGGAAGCGATGCGTGCGGTGTTCGGCGCCGATCCGCTGGACGGCGGCCGGGTTATCCTGAACGGCAGGCAAGTCAGGTTCAAAACGCCGGAAAGGGCCGTTAAGCATGGCATCGGGATGCTGCCCGAGGACAGGAAGGCGCACGGTGTTCTTTTGGAAATGCCTATTCGCACAAATATCACCCTTACCAGGCTAAAATCATTTACCGGCCCTCTGAAAATAATCAACAGGAAAAAAGAAACCAGGTATATCGAAGATTTGGTAAAAAGGCTATCTATCAAGGCCGCATCAATTGAAGACAATGTCAGCAGCCTCTCGGGCGGAAACCAGCAGAAGGTTGCCATTGCCAAGCTTCTGGCTTCAGATTGCAGGATTCTCATTCTTGACGAACCGACCCGCGGCGTCGACGTAGGTGCTAAAATCGAGATTTATAATATTATCAATGATCTTGTTGCCAATGGGTTTGCCGTCATTCTGATTTCATCAGAAATGGCGGAAATCATTGGCATGTGCGACAGAGCAGTCGTAATGAAAGACGGCAGTGTCGCTGGTATACTCGATAAAAACGAACTTACCGAGGAGAATCTGATTAAATATTCAATGGGAGTTAATTGAAATGAAAGCTGATCTTAAAACAACTGTGGGAGACTTGAAAGGATCCGCCAGGATACAACGAATGCCGGTAAACGACTTTTTTGTCAAGAACAATGCGCCCATCATACTGTTTATACTAATCATAGTTTCATCCATTGTCTCCGAGAATTTTTTAACCTGGCGGAATATTACGACTGTCCTCTTGCAGCAGGTGCCCTATTTTTTAATCTCAATGGGCGTCATGCTGACCATAATGACCGGCGGCATTGACTTGTCCGTAGCCGCCGTCGCAGGCTGCAGCAATGTCGTTGTAGCCATTTTGATTACAAAATGGGGACAGGACAACGTGGGAATGCTCTTTGTCTGCATCGCCCTGACAATTCTTCTGGGCTGTGCCATCGGCGCCCTCAACGGCTTCTTTATCGGGAAGCTGCGCATGGCACCGTTTATTGTAACGCTTGCCATGATGTCGGTTGCGCAGGGCATTGCCTACCTCGTGTCAGGAGGAGCGCAGTTCCGTATGAAGAATGAGATCCTTTCCGCCAGGGCGCTAACCTGGTTTGCCGCCTATAGAGATCCTCTAATAGGCATGCCGGTGCTTGTCTATGTCACACTGGCAATAATTCTTGTCCTCTGGTTTGTTATGCGCTATACGCCCTTTGGGCGCCTTATCCTGGCGGTGGGCAGCAACGAGTCGGCCGTCAGGCTGGCCGGCATCAATGTGACAAAATATAAATTTATAGCTTATGTCATCAGCGGGGCACTGGCTGCCGCCGCAGGCATCATTGTTACCGGACGCAGCGCGCTGGGTTCGCCGCTGAATGCCGTGCAGAGTGATTTTGCCCTGTCCACTGTTGCAGCCTGTGTCATCGGCGGTGTAGCCCTTGAGGGCGGCAAAGGCACTGTCCCGTTTACGGTTGTCGGCGTCCTGATTCTGGCCCTCATCACAAACGTCATGAACCTGGCCGGCCTGGCGTCTTATCCGCAGTATGTGGTAAAAGGCGCCGTTATAATTTTCGCCATTTTTCTAAGCAGGCTCGGACGGGAGGACGGGTAAAGCTGAGAAAGAAAAGCCGGGGCACAGCCTTCCTGCCGGTTTGGCAGGAAGATTTTTTTGAGCCGTTGCCTGCTTGACTTTGCATGTAGAATAAAAATATACTGGTATTAAACTATACTTAATATTTTATTAATTCCTGTTTAAGCAAATGTTTGCAAAGTACTGAATTATTTTGAGGAAAGGAGGCCGCTGACTGCTTTAGGTGAAAGAAAGGTTTACCGGTATTGCCGGCAGTTGGCGCAGGCGCCGGCTGCTCTGCTGTAAATAACTTATGAAAGGACTGAAAAAATGTACGAAAAGTTAGTTTTTCCTTTTCCTGAAGAGTACAATGAAGTTGTTGCAGAAGGTGATGACCCCGATTTTGTCGTCAAGCCGCAGGCTTATTTCAGGGGGGCGTCTCAAATTCCGGGATCCAATTTCAATGTCGGTTTTCAGATTTTTGTCAAACCGTTTTTCCTTGACCGGGTTCAACATCGTCACCCTGCAGATGAATACCTGATCTTTTTGGGCGGCTCATTCCCCAATGTTTTTGATTTTGACGCTGAAATCGAGTTGACAATAGGCAAAGTCGGCGAAGATGCGGAAGCATTCGTTATCAACAGGCCGACAATCGTCCGCATACCTGCCAATGTCTATCATTGCCCGCTGAATTTCAAAAAGGTTAACAAACCGGTATTTTTCCAGGCCGCCTGCATGATGCCTATGTTCGGCGGTATTTATGACACGCCGGAGGGGCCGAAAGAATTGTATTACAACGGTCCTGTCCCGTGCAAGTATAACGCCGCGAAAAAGTGCGATGCCTGCGGAAAATGCCTTGAGGAGGACTGGAGATAAAAAACAAGCCGGCTTCCGGCATTTTCACCGGAGAGAGGTGTTGTCATGCCATATATCAGAGTAAGCCTGGCTCAAAAACTGCCTCCTGAGAAACAGGCGGAGCTGGTAAAGGGGCTGGGTGAGGCATTAAGCATTATTCCCGGCAAAGACGGGCGCGGCCTAATTGTTGATCTGGAGGACGGTAAAACTATATATTGCGGCGGTGTACGGCAGGAAGACTTCGTCTTCCTTGATGTACGCTACTATTCAAACTTCGCGTATAAGATAAAAAAAGAGTTCACCGTCGCCGTCTTTAATGTACTTAACAAGGTGCTGGGCACACCTAAAGAAAAGATGTTTTTAACCATAAATGAATATAACAGTTGGGGCGGATTCGGCGACTTCAGGGACGAGTATTATTCTGACTGAAAAATGTTATTATCCGCACAAAAACGGCTTGCCATAAGGGCAAGCCGTCAGACTGTAGACAAAAATGG
>DGEC01000049.1:4019-4422 GCA_002385745.1 Firmicutes bacterium UBA3936 | reverse complement strand
TATTTCTTCGTCGGTCCAAAGCGGGACATATTTATAGACAAGAAAAGTCGCGGCTGCTTCCTGCAGGTAGCCTGTCGGCTCGCCGCTCTCATCCCTGAGCAGTTTCCCGCCGTCCGGGTCAGGCGTATCCCGGTTTATTTCGCTTATCTCCAAAGCCTTGCTGTTAACCAGGGCGCCATGTGCCGTCCAATCCTGAATAATAGCCGGATGATCGCCGGTCACGCTGTCAATATCCCACCGGGTAACATGCCTTCCCTGCAATTCAGGAAAGTGCGGGTTTAAATTGACACCGCGAATCCATTCTCCGGGCTTAAGCCGTTTTACTTCCTCGCTAAGCACTCTTTTAAGGTCTTCCAGGCTGTTGACAGCAGGAGCACCGCAGTTGCAGCATAAATTATTCAGC
>DGEC01000049.1:0-3784 GCA_002385745.1 Firmicutes bacterium UBA3936 | reverse complement strand
CCGGGACCTTTGTATCTCTTTATCTCCGCATTCGTTCCCACATCAATTATCCAGCCATTCTTAATGGCAATTGCTTCTTTGAAAGAGAATGCCCGGTCCACAGTAGCAACTTTTCCGTTTATGATAATCGTATCTGCTATAAGCATAAAGTTTGCTCTCCGTTCAAGCATTAATGAATAAGCGCTAATCTCTCCAGTCAAGCGTAAGGCATTGCCGGCAGGCATTGCACTGCTTGTCAGGATCCATGATGCAATCTATCTGTCCGTTGTAATACAGCTCTTTTTCGCCGTCCGGCATCAGATAAGTCCCGCCGAAGATACCCTGCAGCAGTGCTACCTGGAAAAATACCGGCTTGCCAATCCGTACAAAATTCAGCGGGCAATGCCAAACGTTTGCGGGGATGCGAACAATTGTCGGCCGGTCAATTACGTACATTTCGGCATCTTCACCGAGTCCAAGAGTGAACTCTATACGTGCATCAAAATCATACCTGTTCTCCGGTGGGCCCAGAAAAGCAAGGTATTCATCTGCGGGGTGCTTATGCGGATAAGGGTCTATGAAGATAGGTTCGGTGACCAGACTGCCCCCAATGTTAGCCTGCGAACCGGGTATTTGACATGCCCCGCGAAAGCCGACACCGTGAACCTCCTTGTTTACATTCTCCTTATAAGTACCGTCAATGAACAAGGCGCCCCGCTCCGGTCTGTTGCGATAAAACAGTTTTTCGTATTTGCGCTTGCTCATCACTTCCCGTCCTTTCTTGCTTAATTGCGGACGCTTACAGTCCATTATTCCCGCCAGTCAAGTTCGAGACACTGCTTGCAAACATTGCACTTTTTACTTGAGTCTAAAACACATTGAATCTGGCCGTTGTAATACATTTCCTTTTCTACACCGTCAATAAGGTAGACACCGCCGAACATGCCCTGCAGCAGCGCCGGCTGGAAGAAAACAGGCTTTCCTACCCGTACGAAATTCAGCGGGCAATGCCAGATTCCGGCGGGGATACGGACGGTCGTGGGCTCGTCAATGGAATATGTTTCGGCATCATCACCGATTCCGATTGTCAGCTCGATGTGAGCGTCCCAGTCCTTGGCGTTCAATGTAGCCGAACCAAAAATCAGGTACTCGTCTGCAAAATGCCTGTGCGGGTACGGATCGACGATTCCCGGCCTGCTCACCAATCCGTAGCCGATGTTGAACTGTGAACCGGGGATCTGGCAAGCGCCGCGGAAATATGCCTGCGGAGATTTATCTTCTATCTCCTTCCCATCAACTGTAACAGTCAAATATTCCGGCTCAAACCTGTAAAACAGTTTTTCGTACTTCAACCGGCTCATCTAATACCCCCTTTCCTTAACACTGATGATTCGTTGTATTGACAAATTTCGACACTAGTATTGTAGGATTATGTTGATGCATGCTTGATTTTGTTCTTTAGGTTTCAGTATAATTAAATACAGGAAGCCTGAACAGGAAGATTTTCCGGGAATAAAAACTAATCTTTGCAAGTTATACAAACACTCACTAAAGAAGCATTTGGGCAGCAAAAAGGAATGCGCAAAAGCATCCCTTTATTATTGCCGGTTATTTGTTTTTATCAACAAACTCAACTTCAGCAGACCGTGTTAAGCCTTTTTCAGGACGTACGGATGCCTCTTCCGTTACCCTGACATCAATAAAGATAAGCGGTTTGCCGACCCGCTTTATATTCAGCGGACAATGCTTGGTTCCCTTGGGGATAAAGATGTAGCAGGGATAATTGATTTCAATTACTTCATCGCCAAGCGTCATTTCAATATCGGCATCCAATTCAGCAAAATTATCACTGTCACCGATCAGATAAATCCACTGGTCGAAAGGATGTTTATGGGTAGGCCCACCTGTCACGACCGGCTTGGTAATCCTGGCAAAACCCATTGCCAAAACAGAATCAGGGAGGTCAACCGGGCCCAGCCCTGTCACCATCGGCTCAATAATTTCCTTGTGTACGGATTGCCAGGGTTTCAGCTCCACAACATTAGGGTGCCGCACAACATTCTTCAATTTATCCATCCCTCTGTTTTTTTCTGCCATTTTATATACCTCCTTATTAAAGTAATAACAAACTAATCAGCACCACCCTGCCGGACTGCTGCCAACGGCCTCAATCCAGTCCTTGCAGCATTTTTTATACTTACAGTCCTCTGCTTGCCGGTATCTGCCTCCTCTCATTCATCCTTTCCACCCGCATCCTTCACCTTTGCCGGACATGTTGCCGCTTGTCCAAATATACTGAAAATTGTTCCTTTTAAGACCACAACTGAAATAGAATTACTTTGTCTAAAAGTATACTTAAACACAGGAAACCTGAACATATGAGAAATTCAAGACTCAAAAATTAATTCTTGTAAGATTTACAAATAAGCCTACTATACTGCAGAAAAGGGGTATTGTCAATGCCTCCGGACAGAAAAAAATCAATGTCAGAAGAAGAAAAACTTTATGAGACTTACGCGCTAAAGCTCTACGAAGCACTTGTATCGGGCAAAGGTCTGAATGGCCTGTTAACAACAGCGCTGTACATTTTTAACAATCCGATTCTTATTGCCGACAACGGCTTTAAAGTCCTTGCCCATATTGAACCTTCCGGCTTCGAAGACACCTTGTGGAAGCAGATCGTTCAAAACGGCTACTACCCGCACGACTACTTAAAGGTAGTTGTAGATGATGATGATTTATATGCTTCCGTGTTCAGCAGCAACCCCCCGAGGGTTCTTTCGGACACCGCCTCACCCAACAAATATTTGTGCAAAGTAATTAAGGTCAACGGAAAACCGGTGGGTTTTGCTACCTGCGTCGAACATGGCAGGGTGTTCACACCTCTGGATATCCGCCTGTTTGACCTGTTCTGCAAAATCGTCGGTGTGGAGTTGAGAGCGGAAAACGCTGCCGGACAAAGCCATACCGAACGGTATGAGTATATAATTTGCGAAATGCTCTCCGGTTCTGTCAACAAAGATTTTCCGGAAGAGCGCATTAAGCTGGCCGGACTTAAATTAATGAGCAACTACTATATCCTGGTTGCAAACGATGCAAAAATAAGACGCGATAATCAGATGGAATATTACAAGCAGATATTCGAACGTGTACTGCCGTCATCTTATTGCGTGGTTTACCATAATTCCCTTGTCTTGCTGCTTAATCAAAAACACCGGAAAAAGCTGCCCGAAAAAACCCTGGCTGACATCAACAGGCTTCTGGAATCTTTCGACTTGTTCGCCGGGCTCAGCCATCGCTTCAGCTGCATTTTGGAGATAGATTCCCACTATAAACAAGCCTGCGAGGCAGTTGACATAGGCAGAAAACTCCATGAAGGGCGGCAGCGCCTGTACAAATATGAAGACATTCTCTGCTATCACCTTATCAAGGCAGCACAGCAGGCAGAAGACCTGAAAATTTTCTGCCATCCCAAACTGCTGGACATTATCGAGTATGATACGGAATACAAGACAAACTACGCGATGACAGCATATGTGTATTTCAGCAGCAACCGGAATCCCGCCCAAGCGGCCAAAAAGCTAAATGTGCACCGCAACACAATCGACTACCGCATTAAAAGGCTTGAAGAACTTTTCGATCTTGATTTTAACAACAATGATATTGTCTTCTCCTTTGAACTGTCATTCCGGATTCTCCGCTTCCTGGCCGTCCCTCCCTTTGACTAGGCTTGCTTAAAAGCGCCTACAGGCACAAAAACGGCTTGCCCTTATGGCAAGCCGTCAGACTGTAGACAAAGTCACTG
>DGEC01000015.1:20853-21018 GCA_002385745.1 Firmicutes bacterium UBA3936 | reverse complement strand
TAAAGTAATTTTACACTAACTTAACATGTATATACTTGATAATTAATAAAAAACGGCTGTAAAGGTAATTTTTGCGTTTTTTGCCTCTCTTTTGCTATTCCTGTAAGCAGACAGCCTGTTTTTTTTCATTGACATTAACGCGACGTTAAGGTATAAAACGGGATG
>DGEC01000015.1:0-20717 GCA_002385745.1 Firmicutes bacterium UBA3936 | reverse complement strand
GGGAACGAAAAAATAGCTTCACTAAAAAAGCAGCAAAGACATCACTTCATGTCGCTGCTTTTTTATTATGCGCTTTTGCGGTTCACACTACAGACAAGAGATCATGGAGGCTTCTGCCGGCTGCGCTAGTATTTTATAAACTTGCTTCCCGGAACGCCGCAGATACTGCATTTTTCCGGAACGGCCTTTTCAATATTGCCGCAGACAGGACACAAGTAGTAGAATATCTCTTCCGTGCTGTCAAGGTTGTCCAATGCTTCCCTAAAAAGCCGGGCATGGACTTCTTCAGCTTTCAGGGCAAATGTAAACGAGGCCACCGCTGCCCTGTTGCTCTCGGCTTCAGCCGTTTTTATAAAGGGCGGGTACATATCCTTGTACTCATATGTTTCGCCCTCAACGGCATCCTTAAGATTATCTGCGGTTGAGCCGATTTTTCCGGCTACTTCAAGATGTTTCAAAGCGTGCAGGGTTTCAGCATCGGCAGTTGCCCTAAACAGTTTGGCCGCATTAATCTTGCCTTCTTTTTCGGCTTTCTTTGCATAAGCCAGGTACTTCCTGTTGACCTGCGCCTCCCCGGCAAACGCTTTCATTAAATTGTCAAGGGTGTTATCGCCGCTCATTTTCATTCTCCTTGTTTTTCGCTGTTTTAAATTGCTGCCATACTGCAGCTATTGCTCTTGAAACTGATCCTTTCCTACCCCGCACACCGGGCAAACCCAATCTGCGGGCAAATCCTCCCATTTCGTTCCCGGTGCGACACCGTGATCCGGATCTCCTGCAGACTCATCATAAACATAGCCGCATACCAGACAAACGTATTCTTTCACAAAACAACCCTCCCTTCCGCTTGAATATCAATGCTTGATTTCCAAAATCCGTGCAGATTGCAATAAGCAAAGGAGCTGCCGGCTTATCGTTTTTTCTTCTTTTATTTCTATAATCCCTTCTTTACTATTCTTTTTGTCATGCTTTATCAAACTGTTGCTCCATAATCGCGCCCTATAATATTATGCAACTCCCACAAGGTTGCAATTGCTGCATATTATAGACAGCCGGCTTGAAATGCCAACCTTTTTTTCTGAAGTTTTGCAATCATTCTGGTCTTAATTTTTTTGACATATCACCAATCCATGCAGGCTGTAGCCCAGCAAAGACGGACAATTGCTGCCGGACTGCTATTTGTACCGTCTTCGCTGTTCTGCGAGGATTCGTCCTCATATATGCAGACAGCGCCGGGACGGCGCTCTTTTAAACAAACACCACCCACCACCCAACACCCTGATATAAAATACCGGCCGTTTAGCCGGGCATCAAACCAGGAAAGTCATCCTTGCGAAAACTGCCGGTTACATAGTAGGATGCCTGCGACTTGACCAAGAGTTGCTGCCGTTCATCCAATATTTCTCCTGTCGCCCGCATGATTGTCCTGCCATTGCCAATAACCTCGCCGACTGCCGTAATTATGCTTCCTTGAGTTACGTTTTTGATATAACTGATACTCATATCAATGGTTACTACCCGTTTCCCCAATGTCATGCAGGAAATGCCCATGGCAATATCGGCAATTGAGGAAAGAATGCCGCCATGCACAAACCCATAGATATTACAGTGTTTATCGCTAATTTTTGCACGATAAACAATCTTTCCTTCTGCAACCTCCACAATTTCTAAACCAATAAAGCTTTCTAAGTTAGTTTTCTTATGTACTTCCTTTAAACAGTTCTCCAGCCACAAAAGATGCTGCTTGGACATTGTGATTCCCCCGTTAAATTTAAGTCGTACGTATAATGGCGTGGAAACTTTAGTTGTTTGGGTCGACAAAATATGCAAATACTTTCGGCTAATCATTACTGTTTCCTTCTAATTTAAGTAATATATTCTCAATCCGGATTACAGTGAAATAAAAAACCAAAACATAACTGTGCATATAAAAAATAAAGCACCGGTTAGTGTTGGCGCATCGTTTTTCAGTATGAAACATGTGTCAGGAATTTTTGGCATAGGTCTCTTCAAAATCAGCCTGGTTTTTGATAAGAATATCTACGATTTCCGGATCGTAAACAGTGCCGGCGTCCCGCTTGATTATCTCCAGGCTTTCTTCATGGCTATAGGCCTTCTTGTATATTCTTTTTGATCTCAATGCATCGTATGCATCGGCAATTGCTACTATTCTTGCACAAAGAGGAATTTCCTCCCCCGCAAGCCCATGAGGATATCCCGTTCCGTCCCACCTCTCATGATGGTAAAGTGTAATATCAATTCCAAGCTCGAGGAACTTGTTGTCCGGGTACTTCTGCTTGACTTCCATTAAAGTATTGGCACCGATAATTGTGTGATTTTTCATAATATCAAATTCTTCTTTGGCAAGCTTTCCGGGTTTAAGCAGTATGCTGTCGGGAATGCCCACCTTCCCAATGTCGTGAAGGGGACTTGCCCTGAAGAGGTTTTCTATATATTCATCATTAATATAGTCTTTGTATTTTGATATGCTGCGCAAGTGCCGGGCCAAAAGCTTGCAGAATTCAGCCACCCTTTCCACATGAACCCCTGTATCAAAATCTCTGGATTCAGACAATTTCACCAGTGAGTAAATGGTGGCCATCTGGGCTTCAGCAATTTCTTTTTCTTTTTCCCTG
This sequence comes from Firmicutes bacterium UBA3936, assembly GCA_002385745.1. GTDB lineage: Bacteria > Bacillota > Dethiobacteria > Dethiobacterales > Dethiobacteraceae > DTU027. Next base: position 18,081 of record DGEC01000015.1, on the reverse strand, counting down.
TTTTTTTCAAACTCCTGCCTGTTGTAATCGGCATAAAAACCTATCACGAAGGCAATTACTGCATATATTAAAAGCCTCAAAACCCAGTTTATCGTCGCCTGGCTTATTTTCATGCTTACATCCAAGGGCATATAAGGGCCGATCAGCAGGGCACTGAAGATTGCTTGGGCGACCCCGTGTTTCTTGCCATAAGCGGATGCAACCAAAGCAATGGGTATATACATGAAATTAGCGTAAACCTTGTTCGTGCCGCCGGTATGGTAGACAACTATTGCTATAATTATGGAAAGGACATAGGAAACAACCAGAACATCATATTCTTTTTTTGTACTTATCCTGCTGTAAAAATTCATTTTTTCATTTATACCCCTGATGATTTCCTGCACACATTTCCTGATTTTTGTTTAGCTTTATATAAGTTCTAGACAAATATTTCATATCCTCTTTAATCCGGCTTAAACCGGCAAGTCTACCCGGAAATCAGGGCGACACTGCCATAGTTGCAATTAATGAACTTTGACAAGCATGAACTGATTTTCGCAACAATAATGGATTGTTTGTCCTTTAAAACAGTGATAAAATGACTGCTAAGAATACCGGGAGGCAATTATTATGAAGTTAATAAATACATTGATATCCTTGTTTGAAGCAAACCGCAATGAAAAGCAGGCTGTCCCCATGGCAAAGTACATGAAAAACAAATTCCCTTTTCTCGGCATTAAAACTCCTGCAAGAAAAAAGCTGCTGCAAAAATTTTATGAGGAAAGCGGGATTTTAAGGGAGGCCTTCCAGAAAGATTTCGTTTTGGCGCTCTGGCAGCAGGATGAACGGGAATATCAATATGCTGCCATTAGTTATATCTGCAGATCATTAAGTAAACTAAACAAGAATGATCTGCCGCTCATGGAAAAACTGATAACCACAAAATCCTGGTGGGATACCGTTGATACGCTTGCACAGCACCCCGTGGGGACAATTGCCCGCAATTACCCGGAAGTTGTTCCCGAAACCATAGAAGGCTGGGCATACGGCAGCCAGATGTGGCTGCAAAGGTCTGCAATCCTGTTTCAGCTTAAATACAAGGAAAAGACTGACGAAGAGCTTTTATACAGGTTTATTAAGCAAAATTCCGGAAGCAGGGAATTTTTCATTCAAAAAGCAATCGGCTGGGCATTAAGGGAGTATTCAAAAACCAATCCGGATTCAGTTAAAAAGTTCATTGCCGAAAATGAACTGCCAAAGCTTAGTGTCCGGGAAGGAAGCAAATATATCTGAACATGTTCGGCGTCCTTCCGCGCAGCCAGGCCGGTTAACGGTTAAGGCAGTTTGATACGGGTAGTCCTGCCTGAAAAAATATCTATGAACAAAAGAACACCGTCCGGCGATGAACCCAGACCTGCCAGCAGCTTCACTGCCTCGCCGGTTTGCCAGGCTGCCACCAGGGCGGGTGCAAACGGGGGATTGCCTAAGTGCGTTTCCACTCCCCGGCTGTCACTTTGAAGATTCTGCTGCCGGCCATAAATCTCCGCCAGAAGCGGCTTTCCCGGGCGGATTACTGCCACCTGCCCCATAAACCCGGCAATGGCGCCGTGTACCAGGGGTATTTTTAGCTGTTGACAGGCCTGTTCAAGGGCAAAGCGTGCCTGCAGGTTGTCAAGGCAGTCTAAAACAAGATCACAGCCCTGCAGAAGGGAAGGTAAATTGCCGGCATCACCGAAGCACTGGTGGGCGGTTACTTCCACGGCCCCGTTGATCTCCCCTACGCGGCGCGCCGCTTGCACAGCCTTTTTTGCTGACAGCTCACTTTCAAGGGCATAAAGCTGCCGGTTAAGATTACTGTCGGTAAAGCTGTCACCGTCAATAATTACAAGCGAACCCACACCGCAACGGGCCAGCAATTCCACAGCAAAGCCGCCCAGACCGCCGGCGCCGACCAGGCCGACTTTCGCCTCAAGCAGCTTTACCTGCCCTGCCATGCCAATGGTACCGATATTGCGCTGGTATCTTTCCGGAACTATCCCCGCCTTGAGAGCAGCTATCTCCAATTCGCGGCGGGTTAGGCCAAGTTCACCGGCCAAAATAACAGTGTCTTTCAGTAAAAGATAACGGTATTTCTCACCGGCGGGGTCAGTCCCCAGGCGGGCAGCCTGCTGCAAAATATCAGTGATTCTGTCGGCAGTCATATCTAACCCTCCCTTGGCAAGGCAGGCAGAAATCTTTGAGCTAACCTGCCGCCTTTGATATAATTATAGTAGACATAAACAAACCGGACCCGGCAGTCTTTAAATAATACTCCGCAACTCTTAGAGGGGGGTACAAAATAAAGCTGGAATATCTGGAATGTTTCGAAGCCGTAAAAAAACACCTTAATTTCTCGAAAGCTGCCGAAAGTCTGTATATCTCCCAATCCGCCCTGTCCAAGCAGATCAAAGCCATGGAGGATGAACTGGGCGTTACTCTTTTTGTGCGCAACCACTCCGTAATTAAGCTTACACTTGCGGGTGAACGCATTTCAAAACATGTGGAAAAAATGCTAAATGAGTATCACCTGCTGCAGTTAAGTGTTAAAGATTACATTAAAAATTACAGCCAGAAACTCAAGATAGCATCTTTCTTTGACATGGCCATCTACGGCATTACAGATTTAATTGTAGCATTTGAAAAAAACAGGGTCAATTTTCATGTGGAATCACAGGAATGCGATCATGCCCGCATGATTCATCTTCTTGATACCAGGCAGACTGACCTGATTATCGGGTACCGGGAATTTTTCCCGCAGGGTGAGGAATATCATTCTTTTCCGCTGGTAAAAGACAAGTTAGTGCTGGTTGCCAATAAGAACCACCCGGTAGCCGCTTACCAGACTATTTCTTTAGAGGATGTGGCAAATGAAAGATTTTGCTTCCCCAGAGAAGATTCTTCGCTTTTTAATTTCTATTACGACACCTGCCGCGACAGCGGCTTTGTTCCAAAACTAACCCTGTCCGATGTCCGTCTCGGCACTATTAAGCGGTACATTTCCGAAGGTTTAAGAGTTACTCTGCAAATGCACAGCTGCGCATCGAACTTTTTCCACGAACCAAAGTTCCGCCTGATTGATATTCAAGAATCTCCTACGCTAACCCTGACTATCTTAACCAAAGATTTTCTTTTAAGCGACATAGTCCGGGAATTTATCCAGTTTGCAGAATCGTATTACGGCATTGACTTAAGCTGTGAACAACAAGATGTGCTCAGCCCACAAAACGATTAAAACCATTAAAACATAAAACAGGTCTTATTAATCAAAAAAAGTGGTCGGTGGAGCGCCTGCGTCTTTTGCAGGCAACCCCATCGACCATATTTAATTTGAGGCATTTGGCAGTTTTGAAAAAGTATCACCTGGAATGAATTTTGAAGACATAGCAGTTATTCTGCATATTTCCCCATTACTTCCCTGAAATTATCAGGCGTTACCATCTGACCGCTGAAACGAACCAATCCATATTCCTGGCCCGGTTCTTTGGAATCAGCGAAAATTTCTTTTTGACCTTTCCCCTCTTTTAATGCTTCCATCATACCGCGCCAGACTTCCACTGCGCAGTCATAAGCGCTAAAGAAAGCAGCGGCTTTCCAGCAGGTTTCCTTGCCTTCGGCCCATTCGTATCTTGCACTTTCAGCGCCCATGCTGACTACACAGGAGGTGCCGTCCAGCCCTGCCTGTTCAAGTGCACGTGCGGCACCGCCGCCCTGGTCGTCAACCGGAGTATCACAAGCCAGGTCTTGATTTTCGGATTGGCTGAAATGGTTGCGGATGCAACGTTAAAACCTGCTGCCGCTCCGCCTTCCTTGCCCTGCTGTACCCGGAAGTATTGCTCTCTCGGGAAATCGGGCAGCAGTTGGAAAAATGTGTCCTCTGCTCCATTTGCCCGGTCTACGATATTTGAAACGTCCGGTTCATCGAGGTTCATGAATCCTACATTCTCATAGGGAGCTGTAATTCCGTTGTCTTTCATGTATTGTACGAGCCATTCCGCACAGATTTTGCCCATTCCATAACCGTCCAGTTCTACGCAGGGGCCAACAAGGTTGCCCTGGTCGTCTATCAGACGGTTGGACTCGCCGACAAAAGGAATGCCTGCTTCCGCACATTTTTCGGCAACAGTTTTACTTATTTGCTGGTTGGCAACAAATATGATTATACCGTCGACATTTTGTGAGATCATGGTATCCAGCTGCTGCAACTGCTCTGCGGGATCCAGATGGGAGTCCATCGTTATTATAGTAGCGTTTTCCTATTCAGCAAACCTCTTTAACTCTGCCTCCATATCCTGTTCCCACTGTATCTCCATCAAGCCGGAAAGAAATCCTATTTTCAACTTTTTGTCGGCAGGATCATTGGCGGCATTGCCGCTGTTATTGTTGTTATTGTTGTCGTTACCTTTTCCGCACCTGACCAGGGCAAGAATCATCATTAATATACACACTAGGCCAACGGTGCTACGCAAAACCTTTTCATTCAATTTGACCTCCTTCTTTTTTTTAATACACGGCTACGATAGTTATTGCATAAAATCTCAGATCATAACTTCAGCAACACCACCTTACCTGTTTCCCAGTCAGCATTTTATTAATGCTGTTTTGCTTTTTTTTGCCTGATATAGTCAACAGACAGTGCGGCCACCAGCAACAATCCGCGGGCAACCTGTTGCCAGAACACAGGTACATTTAATACCATTAGTCCGTTTTTGAAAGACTCCAGTATCAAAAGAGCGATGAAACAACCTGTAAGAGTACCGCTGCCGCCGCTAAACCTGACGCCGCCCAGAATCGCAACGGTGATGGCGTCAAATTCCAGGCCGTTGTGCGCTACCGGTTGGCCGGAATTCATGCGGCCGGCCAGAAGCATGCCGGTGATGGATGCCAAAAGAGTTGTAAGCATGTAAAGCACAACTTTTATGCGCTGCGGGTTCAAACCGGCAAGACGCGCCGCAGTCTCATTTCCCCCAATCATGTAGACATTGCGCCCGAAACGGGTTTTATTGATTATCACTATAAAGACTGCAGCCACTATAATGAAAAAGATGATTGAAATGGGGATGCCGAATACTCTCCCGGCTCCAAAATAGATAAACAATTGGTTCCTGATCGGAACAGAGCTGCCATTGCAGATAATATGGGCCAGCCCTCTGAACACTTGCATGGCAGCCAGTGTCGCAATAAACGGCTCGATTTTTAAAGCGTTTACCATTTGCGAGTTGATAAAGCCTATCAAGAGTGCAACGGCCATTACAATGGCCATCACCAGCAGCGCAGGCAGCTCATAGCGAAACAGTATGGCAGCCAGTACTCCGGAGAATGCAGCAACTGACCCGGGTGAAAGATCTATTTGTCCACCGATGATCAGCAAAGCTTCACCAAGTACAATCAAGCCCACAAGAGATGCGGCAAAAAGGATATTAATGAAGTTGGGGACCGAAAAAAAGCTTGGCTGCAAAAGGGAAAAAACTACAATAATCAGAACCAGTACAATTAGCAAGCCCATTTGTTCTGAGCGCTTGATAAAACCAATAATATCCTTCATCTTTTCCTCTCCTAGTTACTTTTTCATCGCGAGAGTCAAAATTTTTTCCTCGGTAGCTTCCTGTTTAGTTAAAAAGCCTGTAATCTTGCCTTCGCGCATGACAATAATATTGTCACTTAACCCGATAATTTCGGGCAGTTCCGAAGAAATAAGCAAGATTCCCAGACCTTTATTCGCCAGTTCGGTGATCAACTTGTATATTTCAGATTTAGCACCCACATCTATTCCCCGGGTAGGCTCATCAAGGATAAGAACTTTAGGATTGGAGACAAGCCACCGCGCAAGGAGAACCTTTTGCTGGTTGCCGCCGGACAACTCAATTATTTTTGTTTCAAGGGACGGAGTTTTAATCTGCAAGTTCGCAACTTGATCTTTGGCAATATCAATCTCCCTTTTAAAGTCGACAAAACCGTTCCGGCTTAACAGCTTTAAAATTACAACACTCATATTTTCCTTTATGGATCTCGATCTAAAGATTCCCTCGGAGATTCTGTCTTCAGGGCAAAAACCCAGCCCTTCCGAGATGGCATCGGCCGGGCTTTCGATTTTAACCTTTCTGCCCTCTATCCATATCTCGCCGGAGTGCAACCTGTCGACGCCAAAAATTGCCTTCATTGTTTCAGTCCTGCCGGCCCCGACAAGCCCGGCAAATCCCAATATTTCCCCCCGGCGCAGCCGGAAACTGACATCGCTTATACTGTCAGTTGTAAGCCCTTTAACGGCCAGCACCTCTTCGCCGATGCTGTCTTCGCGCGTAAGCTTATTAAAAACATCGCCCAAATCACGCCCGATCATATGCCTTATCAACTGCTGTTCATCTGTTTGCTCCGTTTTGACCTTGGTTACAAACTCACCGTCTTTCAAGACAGCAACCGTATCGCTGATTTCGAATATTTCCCTCATGCGGTGTGAAACATAGAGGATTATTTTATTTTCCTCTTTTAGTTTCTTAATAACCTTAAAAAGCATCTCGATTTCGCTGTCCGAAAGGCTTGATGTCGGTTCGTCAAAAGCAATTATTCCGAATTTCTCCGGTAAGCCTTCATTATCTCCACCATTTGCTGGTAGGCAATGGAGAGGTCTTTGACCCTGTCTTTCGGCCTAATGGGCAAATTAAAGACATCAAGAATATCCTGAGTCCGTTTGTATAACAGTTTAAAATCAATCAGCCGGCTTTTTTTAATGGGAAGCTCGTCCATAAATATATTCTCGGCCACCGATAGATAGGGCAAAACCTGACGTTCCTGGTAAATTACACTGATGCCGCTTGCAATGGCTTCCCGTGCAGATTTTGAAATTTTTCTCTTCGCCGTCAATCAGCAGGCAGCCCTTATCCGGCTGCAGGTCACCGCTAAGAATCTTCAGCAGCGTGCTTTTGCCCGCCCCGTTTTCACCGACAACTGCACATACTTCTCCCGCTTTTGTGGAAAAGCTGACACCCTTAAGAGCTCTCACACTCACAAATGTTTTGTGTATGTCCTTAAATTCAAGTTTGTGAATCATCAGTATTCATCCTTTTATCAAACTTGTTTCCCCTAGATCACTAGGCTACGGCAGATCGGTTACAAAGCTGGACAGATTCAATGCAGCAAGTTTCTCTTTCGAAGGCTTCCCGGTGGTGATATCCCAATCCAGCACCTGAAAATAAGACTTTTTAACGGTTTCAATATCCAAAGTCACTCCGGCGGTAGGACCGGAAGCAAACGGAGGAATACCCATAAGCCTTTTGGGAAGTTTAAAATCATCGGGCTTTAGACCTTCTCTGATGTTAAAACAGTGCCGCAGAGTATTTATTCTTTCACCAACGGTAAGTGCTTCATTGACGTCAAAGGTATACCAGCCGGTCACTTCTCTCAAGGCTTCCATGAAAGGATAATCTGTTTGCAGAAATTTGGTAAACATGCACATTCCGGTTGAGGTAAACATGTGGAACCAGTTGTTAAGGTCCGCAAGCATTTTTCCTTTGGATTCGTAATTGTACCTGACCGCAGCCAGTTCATCCGGCTTGTACTGTTCCAGTTCCTTTTCAAACCACCCGTGTTCGATAAAACCTACCGCTCCCTGAGTGTGCCGGCCCGGTGTGGGATCCAGCACATAGCCGTATCCGAAACCGGGTTAACACCGTGGATCATGCATGGCCGGCTCCTGTCCCCCTATATGAATGGCATACTCCTCGGAGCCCATGCCTATCTTTTCTGCAGCAATTTTCACGCCATCAGCAAGAAGGGCGCCAATGCCTTCCCTTCCGGCCATCATTTCTATCAGCGGTATTATGACATCTTTGTTGCCCCAGCTCAAATCGAGACCGTTACATCCTTCTCCGTCAGAATGCCCTTTTCGTAGCACTCCATCGCAAAAGCAATGCATACGCCAACCGATATGGTATCAAAACCAAAGCGGTTGCATAACTCATTGGCTTTAATAATTGTCTCGACATCATCAATGAGACAATTGCTCCCAAAGGCAGCAATTGTCTCATATTCAGGCCGGTGCGTAATAATCACGTTTCCATTGGAATCCGTATATTCCAATACGGCTCCGCACACCAGGGTACACTGGGCGCAGCCGTATCTTTTCTTTACATAACCTATAAAGGCATCGCCATTCAGTTTCCTGGCTCTTTCCAGGGGATATACTTCCTTGTACAGTCCTTTCCAGTTCTGGATGGGGGCATCCTGAATGGAAACGTCCAGGTCATAGACCATCGGCGTCCCAAGCTTGCGCCAGTTTTCGACGTCTTCAGGCAGTTTTTTCAGGCATTCCCGCATTTTTGCCACAACCCGGTTAAAACCTTCTTCATTGGCTATGGGTACTTCTTGCGTGCCGTACACGGCAACGGCTTTCAAATTCTTCGAACCCATTACCGCGCCGAGGCCGGATCTCCCGGCAGCTCTCCCGTGGTCATGGATAATCCCCGCTATTTTGGACAGGGTTTCTCCTGCCTGGCCGATAGCTGCAACCTTAAGATTACTGCCTGCTTCTTTTTGAATAATTTTCTCCGTTTCCAGGGTATCCTTGCCCCACAGGTGGCCGGCATCACGAAATTCAACGGTCTCATCGGTTATCAGGAGATAGACCGGTTTTTCGGCTTTCCCAACTATAAAAACGCCGTCATACCCTGTTTTTTTCAGCGCAGGGCCAAACCTTCCGCCACAGTTGGAGTCGCCCCAGCCGCCTGTCAGCGGAGATTTGCTTACCACGGTAAATCTTCCCGCACCATGGCTTTTCGTCCCTACCAGAGGCCCGGTTACAAAACCAATAATACTTTCAGGACCCAGCGGGTCAACGCCCGGTTTCATATTTTCATATAGAAACCTGACGCCCATCCATAGCCGCCGATATATTCCCTGTATTCATCTTCATGCAAAGCCAGCTTCCGGTAGGTTTTATCGCTTAGGTTGACAAATAACAACTTCCCCATGTAGCCATAGATATGCATGCCTGTTTTTGCCCCCTTTATGCAGTCCTGCTGGAAATATTTCCCCGATTACAGCCATGATTCAATGTTTTCACGTTCTACTGTGTCAAAAATAATCGCGCCTTGTTCGATGAGGATGGACTGGAGCTTGGAAACGTCATTTTCCAGTTCCCTGGGAGTGATGCCGTCCTGCGCACAAATGGCAGACGCCACACCGGCCGCCTGACCGGTTACCATGGTTTGCTGCAGGTAGCGCAAGTAAGCGGCACGGTCGGTAGATACGCATTTACCCGCTGCCAGAAGGTTGTCGATCTTTACCGGTACAAGACAGCGATAAGGGATATCATAAGAACCCTTGGGTAAAGCCAGGCTGCCTTCGTCTTCATTAACGGCAAGAGTATCTGTGCTGGCTACATGGTAGCCGCCCGCCGGGAATGAAGACTTGCCGATGGCATCGGGAAATTTCCTTGCTTCAAGTACATCCTGACGTGTAAGAACATAGTCTCCGACAATTCTGGGACCTTCACGCAGTCTCAGCTCGGTGCACATTCTGGTGATGTAGGCATTCTCAAAGCCCGGCACGTATTTTTTGAAGAACCTCCAGGCAATCTCAAGCTGCTTCCTGCACTCAATATTGGCCTTGGTCAGATCCCAGGCGCTGGTGGGCAGTGCATTGCCGCAGTGGGTGGAGTGCTGGAAATGAGCCTGGACGTGTCCACCCTCCCGGGGAATGATAAAGAACCCGACACCGCTGTAGGGATGCCAATCACCATTGGCAAGAGCCATATCCCGGAGCTCAATAAAGCCCATAAGTTCTCCCAGTTCTTTAATGTCTGTCACATTCCGCAAAAGCTCATAATATTCTTCCGGGGAAGTACCCGTATGCGGGTTCATGACGTGATTGGGGGTAAACTCCTCCGGATTCCTGCGCACATAATCAAGCAGCCTGTCCCAGTCTACCCCGTCGGCGGTAAAGGCCAGTGTATGCGGCTGGACTTCCTCCCGGGAGACACAGACCGTTTCAGCGCCGGCCTGCATTGCCACATAAGCTTCACCGGTGCAGTCTATTACTATCTTGCCTTTAATAGTGTTGCGCCCGTCGGCATTTTCAACAATGACGCCGTTAACTGTGTTGCCTTCTTTGGTCACACCCACAACAAGGCTGTCAAGAAGAAGGGTTACTCCGGCTTCCTCCATCATTTTGAAAATTAAAAGGCACCACCATTCAGGGTCAACATAGGCAAAGGCTGCGCCTGATTTTGCCCGATATCTGTATCTTAGGTGGGGAAGGGCATGGCCGGCTTTATAAAGCCTTACGTAAGTTTCATAAAGAATGCCGCCTACTTCTCTTTCGTTAAAGCAGTTAATAATCCGGACGTAAGCAAAACCGGGAGGGCCGGATACATTCATCTGCCCTCCAAGTGTGCCCAGGCGCTCAATCAGCAGCGTTTTTGCTCCTGCCCTTGCGGAGGAAATAGCAGCAGCAACGCCGGAGGTGCCCCCGCCACAGACGATTACGTCAAAAGTTTCATCGTAACGACTCATTATGATCCCCCTTTATTTCTTTTGCTGTGTTCAACCGGACTGAACCTGAGAGCTCGGTTTTCAAAAGCAGCTGCTACTTACCTTTTGAATTCCTCGATACTCTTGGCAACTTTTCCGTTGGGAAGGGTTACCGGCTCAATTATTGCTTCACTATGCAGCGCCCACGGCAGAATCACGCCGGAATGGCCGCCCCGGCCGCCGACTACAACCACTTCCACATCTTCCGGGAAGCGAGTTACCGGCATGGGGTGCCTGTTTTCAAACTCGGGAGGACGTACCGGGACAAGGCCCCTGTTGCGTACCATGGGTACTTCGTGATAAGCATAAGTATGAATGTGCTTCCGGATCATATCTTTGGTGTAGCCGGCTTTTTTCAGCATCTTGCCATGGTCGGGAGTCAGGCAGACTACCAGGGGACCCGGGATGTAAGCGTTGTTGCTGCCAAGGGTTGTGCAGCAGTCTGTAATGGTGTCCAACAGGTCATGGCCGTTTAAGCTGAGAAAATCAATAATATCGTGTTGAGGCTCGGCCTTCAAAACATAGACTGTAGTAGTTTCCGAATCATAGTGCTCCTCATTGATCATCTCCCACTCTGCCAGTTCGGGCTCCTCGGCAAAGCAATAAGTAAATTCAGCCTGCGAGGCAAGGCAGTCAAGGTCACAGATGCCCGGAACTGAACGGGCTACGTTCATAATTACCAAATTGACAGCCCTGCCAATGGTAGCATTCATCGGCCAACCGGACCCCATGCAGCCCTGCTTGCCGGATATGCCGATTTCCTGGGCAATCGGACCGCTAACCAGCACCAGGTTGCCGCCCGGATGGGAAGTGGTAACCGACTGCAGGAAATTATATCTTGGATCATTAAACGCCCTGAAGGCAGTAATCAAAATGGGCATCGCCTTGGGAGTACACCCGGCCATAACTGCCGCAATGGCAATATCCCTTACTGTAATATCATTGCCTGTCGGCCCCACGTTCTTGCAGAGGACCATGTCCTCATCAAAGGGGCAGTAGCTCAGCATATTTTCATAACGCCGCCTCGTGGGAGGAATAATGGGCAGGCCGTCGCTGATATGCTCCTTGTTAAAGTATTCGTTGATCTCTTCCATATAGCAACCGGGCTCATACAGCCGGCTTTCTTCGACTTCTATGCTGTCTATTATCGGGAGCAGGCCGTTTTTGGCGGGAGGAATCTGGTCCATCTTAAAGTCAATGTAAGCAAGCTTTTTCAGCTCTTCCTCCGATGCGGTAAGCGAACCAATAATGTAGTCCCATTTAAGATCTATCTGTTCTCTGACTTCCTCCACTGTGCTGGCCTGGTACACGTCGATGGAGCAGAGGCAGAGATTTCCGGCGCGGTAGAATCCAACACCTTCCGTTATGGCCGATCCCGGAGGCGCTGTCATATAAACTGTAGGTATGCCCAATTTTTCAAGGGCTATCGTCACAATTGTGGTAGCCGCGGATGTTCCCATATCGCCAAAGGCAACAATTGCTGCAGTGGGTTTTTCCTCTGCAAGCATTGCCGCGTATTTTTCCAGCTCTTCGGTATCTTTCCCGCGAACGGTTTCTACATAGTCAACAAAGTTGGTGATTCCCAGTTCCCTGAAGCGCTCTTTAATTCTGACAAATACCTGGTTATAGTTGCAGAAAGACAGCTTTGTGTTGTCATAAAAAAGAATCTTGCCTTTTCTTAAGTCCTCCAGGGTAACTCTGGGGGCCAGTTTAATAACGGGCCTTTCCTGGTAGCCGCGTGGATCAAGCAACGGTTCCAGTTTTCTTACAACCATGTGACATTTCTCCTTTACTTAGTTTTGTTGAAATATGCTGATGAAATTACTGCACAAACCAGTGCCACGGCGTTTCCGGAATACACCTTGTCAACATAATTGTAAGAAATCTGAATCTTTACAGTCAATTCCGATTTGGAATCATGTTGATTCCACAACCGCTGTATTTTCTATCCCCCCGCCAGGACAAAGCGGACGGATAAACAATCACCGTTCTGCAAGACCGTATCCAACCCGTTTAAGCCGGTGATATCCCTGTCGTTTACAAGCAGCCTCAATCCCTTGCGCAATTCCTTTTCCCCATCCCGGTAAATAATGTTCCGAAAATCCTCGCCAAACTCTTTGGAAATTTCCTCAAGCAGTCCCTGCACCGTCGTACCCTCGCGCACTGTTAATTCCAGGCCGCCTTTGCCGCCCCCCTGCAGGTTGACAAGCATGGCTCCTTTTACAGCTACCTTAATCATCAGCTAAACCTCGCTTTCCTGGATTTTCATGGCCCGGCTCGCAAAACCATTTCTTCTTGCCTTGCGAAAAAAAATAATCCTTATGGATTATCAGGAGGCAGTTTTTCTGTTTTTTAACAATCCCGGCCTTGCCGGACGCACAGGCCGCTCTACTTTTTTTTGTCTTTATCCTTCTGCATAAACTCCTTCATGGCGGCAATTGAGTCGTTGCTAATCACATGTTCAATTGCGCAGGCATCGGTTTCGGCAACCGAAGGACTTACATCTAAAACATTGCAGAGAAATTTTTTAATTACACGATGTTTATTTGAAGTATGTTCAGCCAGCTTCAACCCTTTGGGAGTAAGATTGACTTCCTTGTATTTCTCATAGATAATAAGCCCTTTTTCAGCAAGCGTTGCCATGGCGCTGTTTGTACTTGCCTTCGAAACGCCCAACCTTTCGGCAATATCCGTTATCCGCGCTCCCGTGCCCTCGCGCGAAAGCTCGTAAATCGCCTCAAGGTAATTTTCCATGGTAAATGAAAGCTTTCCCACTTACACACCTCCCATGGCGCATTATATATCTCAAACCGTTTATGTTAGCTTACCACAATGATAGTACACTTGCGCTAAAAAGCCAGCCAGATACTTCTAGTATATACTACTGCACAAATAAGTTAAAGAACGGTTCCGTTCTAAACTGCAAAAAAACTTGCTTTCAAGTATTTACAAACGGTTTAAATTGTATTACAATGCTAGAGAGCTCTAACATTTATTCTCAAGCAAACACTGCAGCAAACATAATTTTTTTCCGGCAAAAGTTAGGCTGTTCTAACTTAGCCCTGTAAATCATAAGATAAGAAATGGGGGACCAGTATGCTACCATTGAACATGGCTAAACACGGCGAGCAAAATTGTATAAAAAAAATAACCGGCAACGACAGCCTGCGCCGGCGTCTCTCAGAACTTGGATTTGTGGCAGGAGAACCGGTCACCGTCTTGTGCGAAAATGGCGGAAATATGATCGTACTTATTAAAGGCGCACGGGTTGCCCTTGATAAACACCTGACCGGGCGGATCATGATTTAGGGGGATGACAGGCAGTGAAAACACTTAAAGACGTCAAAGTCGGCAAAACTGCAGTAGTAGTGAAAGTTCACGGCGAAGGACCGGTCAGGCGCCGGCTCATGGACATGGGTGTCACCAAAGGCACATCTATCTATGTGCGTAAAGTAGCGCCTCTAGGGGACCCGGTAGAAGTCAATATCCGCGGTTATGAACTTTCTCTTCGCAAGGCAGACTGCGAAAAGATCGAGGTGGAATAGCATGGAAACAAAAATCGCCCTCGCAGGCAATCCGAATTCAGGGAAAACAACGGTTTTTAATATTCTGACCGGCAGTAAACAGTATGTTGGCAACTGGCCGGGTGTTACAGTGGAAAAAAAAGAAGGCAGGTTAAGGGGCTTTGATAATGTCCTCATTCAGGATTTGCCCGGCATCTACTCGCTTTCTCCGTATTCGCTTGAGGAAGTGATTGCCAGAAATTACATCATTAATGAAAGGCCGGATGTCATTTTGAACATTGTGGACGCCTCCAACATCGAGCGCAACTTGTATCTCACCGTTCAGCTTCTGGAAATTGGCCTGCCGGTGGTTGCTGCTCTCAACATGATGGATGTTGTCCGTAAAAACGGCGATTTTATCAATACTGCAAGGCTGTCTGAAATGCTGGGCTGCGAAATAATCGAGACAGCGGCAATTAGGGGAGAGGGCCTGATGACGGCGGCCAGGCGGGCGGCTGAACTTGCCGGAACCGAAAAAACACCCGTGCCCCGCCACCGCTTCAGCGACCCCGTGGAGCAGGCTGTCACCCGCATCGGGGAAATCATCAGCGGTACGGTTGATCCCCAATATTTGCGGTGGTTTGCCATTAAGCTTTTTGAACGCGACGAAAAAGTAAGGGAAGAATTGGGACTTGATGCGAACCTTTCGGCAGGGATTGAAAACATCATCCGGAATTGCGAACAGGAACTTGACGACGACGCGGAAAGCATCATCACAAACGAACGCTATGAATTTATCGGCAGGCTGATGGCTGCCTGCGTGCGCAGGGAAGAGAGAAAGAATAACCTTACCCTTTCCGATAAAATCGACCGGATTGTTACCAACCGTGTCCTGGCCCTGCCCATTTTTGCCGCAGTAATGTTCGTTGTCTATTATATATCCGTAACCACCGCCGGCAGCCTTCTGACTGACTTTGCCAATGATGTCCTGTTCGGCGAGTGGATTATGGGGAACTTAAGCGAATGGCTGGCAGCCATCGGCACCGCCGGTTGGCTCACCAGCCTGATTGTCGACGGTATTATCGGCGGTGTGGGCGCAGTGCTTGGCTTTTTACCGCAAATGGTCATACTGTTTTTAATGCTTGCCATCTTAGAAGAAATCGGCTACATGGCGCGGGTTGCCTTTATCATGGACCGCATTTTCCGCAAATTCGGCCTCTCGGGGAAAAGCTTCATCCCCATGCTGATCGGCTCGGGCTGTTCGGTGCCCGGCATTATGGCCTCCCGCACCATTGAAAACGAGCGCGACCGCAGGATGACCATCATCACCACTTCCTTCATCCCCTGCGGCGCCAAAATACCCATTATTGCGCTGATTGCCGGCGCAATCTTCAAAGGCGCCTGGTGGGTTGCTCCAACAGCTTACTTTGCCGGAATTGCCGCAGTAGTCATTTCCGGCATCATCCTGAAGAAAACAAAGTACTTTGCCGGCCAACCGGCTCCCTTTGTCATGGAGCTGCCGCCCTACCACCTGCCCTACGCGGGCAATATCCTGCGCAGTGTGAAGGAACGGAGCCGGTCGTTCGTTAGAAAAGCCGGAACCGTTATCCTGCTCGCCAGCATCGTAATCTGGTTTTTCTCAAGCTTCGGCATGGTGAGTGGCCGCCTCCTTTGGGTCGAAGATATGGAATTCAGCATTCTTGCCGCAGCCGGCGGTCTTCTGGCTCCGCTTTTTGCACCGCTTGGCTT
The DNA here is from genome assembly GCA_002385745.1 of Firmicutes bacterium UBA3936. Lineage (GTDB taxonomy): Bacteria > Bacillota > Dethiobacteria > Dethiobacterales > Dethiobacteraceae > DTU027. The sequence continues at coordinate 2,285 of DGEC01000015.1, read as the reverse complement.
CGGCTCCTGGCAGCCCGCTGTGGCAACCGTCATGGGCCTTGTCGCCAAGGAGGAGGTTGTCGGCGCCTTTGGCGTACTTTTCGGCGTAGCGGGCGATGCCCTGGCTCTGGTTGAAGAAGGCGCTTATGAAGGCCTGGCAGCTATTGCCGCGCACTTTACCCCCCTTTCCGCCTTCTCGTTCTTACTGTTCAACCTGCTCTGCGCCCCCTGCTTTGCCGCCATCGGCGCCATCCGGCGCGAGATGAACAACGCCAAATGGACATGGTTTGCCATCAGCTACCACTTTGCCTTTGCCTACTCCATTTCTTTGATTGTTTATCAGCTTGGCTTGCTGGCAAGCGGAGCAGGTTTCAGCCCCGCTTCCGCAGCGGCCCTTCTCCTTGTGGCAGTGCTTGCGTACCTGCTGCTTCACCGCCCGTATAATGAAACACGGAGGCTAAAGTCGGCTGCCGCAGAAATACATTCAAGTTAAGGAGGTAATCCCTGTGTTGACTTTTTTGCAGCAAAACCTTGCTACAATAGTAATTTCGCTCATCCTCCTTGGTATTGTGGCACTGATTGTTCGGAAAACAGTAAAGGACAGCTGCAGCGGTTCCTTGTGGAACTGCCGCTGCAGCTGCAGTGAATGCCCGTATACTCCGCTGGAGAATAAAAAATAAGCCCCGCCGAGGGCTTATTTTTTTGCAGTTTTCCCGGAACTTTTTTCCCCCCGGGTCGTCTTGCTATTATAAAATTGTTTTGAAATTGGTATTTTTCGCTTATTTTTTACTTTTGGCAATAGACATATCAGGCCTTATCCTGTAGAATAATAGTAAACCTTGAACAGGAAAGTCGAATGCTGGACTTTTTCCTAGTTTTTGCCTTTCCAGGCTGCGGCAGAACAGTTGGCAGTTGCGGCTTTTTTATCTTTAGAGAAGGAAGGTGATAACAGCTTGAGAAACCGGAGGTATTTGTTTTTTGCCTGCTTTCTGCTTGTTCTGATACTGGGACTGTCCCGTCCTGCCTATGCCGAAACCGTCAAAAAGGCAATAGTAACCACGGCAGTTCTAAATGTGCGGACCGGCCCTTCAACTTCCTACGAACGGATTGGCAGCGTTACCGAAAACACTGTGTTGCCGGTGCTCTCCGAACAAAACGGCTGGGTGCAGATTTGCCTGCCTGACGGCAGAATCGCCTGGGTTTGCGGGGATTATGTCACGATCACGGAAATCAGCTCCAGCCTGAAGGCGCGTGTCACTACCAATGTTTTGAACGTCCGCACCGGTCCGTCCACGGATTACGACCGCATTGGCACTGTTACGCTGGGAACGGTCCTGCCGGTGCAGTACAGCCTGGAGGAATGGCTGCTGGTTAAACTGCCGGACGGAAGGTCCGGTTGGATCTCGGGTACATATGCGGAACTGGTATATACCGAAAATACTGCCAAAGGAAGCAAGATTGTAGTAGATGCCAGCGCCCTAAACGTCCGTGAAGGACCGTCTACAAATCACCCAGTAATTGCCGTCATACCCCAGGGTACGGTTGCCGACATCCTGGCGGAAGAGAATGACTGGATACAGGTCAGGCTGGCCTCAGGAAAAGTTGGCTGGGTAGCCGGCCGGTACGTTTCCGTAAAGCCGTCGGATTCCGGTGAGGGCGGCGGCGTTGATGCCGGCGACCTCTTGTCCGGCAAGGTAATAGTTATTGATCCCGGACACGGGGGGACAAGCACGGGAGCCATCGGGCCTACGGGCCTTTTGGAAAAGTATGTGGTTTTGGACGTAGGCTTGCGCCTGGCAGCCAAATTAAGTGACGCCGGGGCAACCGTAATCCTGACCCGCAACGGCGACCGGACCGTCTCCCTGGAAAGCCGGGAAAAAATGGCCAACAGCGCACACGCCGATTTATTTGTCAGCATTCATGCCAACGCTCACCCCAGTTCCTTGGTAGGCGGCACTGAAACCTATTATTATAAAGGAAAGGCAACAAGCACTTCCTCCTTCCAGGCGGCTGTGCAAATCCAAAACGAACTGGTCAAAGCCCTCGGCCTGCGCAACATCGGCGTCAAACACGGAAACTTCCATGTCATCCGCGAAACCAAAATGCCGGCAGTGCTGGTGGAAATTGCCTTTCTCTCCAATCCGAAAGAAGAAGCCCTCTTGAAGACTGCCGACTTCCGGGAAGCTTCCGCAAAGGCAATTTTTGCGGGCATCCTAAACTATTTCAGCTTTTTCTGACGTTAATTCTGCCATCTGCCCATTACGGGCAACGGCGCCTTGTTTAACTTCAATAAAAAAGCCCCCAAA
>DGEC01000125.1 GCA_002385745.1 Firmicutes bacterium UBA3936 | reverse complement strand
TACGCTGATCAGCGGTTTATTAGTCATTGTAGCTTCTTATTTTATTGTCAGAGAATACAGTTTTGAATTTGGCGGCATGGGACCATTCTGGGCCGTCATTGCCGGCCTGCTTGCCGGAATCATTATCGGCCGGGTAACAGAATACTATACATCGGATAATAACAGGCCGGTTAGAAATATTGCCGATAATTCCAAGACAGGACCCGCCACAAACATCATCGCCGGGCTGGCTGTGGGGATGCGTTCCACATTGCTGCCGCTTTTGGTTATTGCAGTAGCAATTTTGGTTGCCAATTATACGGCGGGCTTGTACGGGATAGCCATTTCCGCTGTTGGCATGCTGGCCACGGCCGGAATGACCGTTGCCGTTGATGCCTATGGCCCTGTAGCCGACAATGCCGGCGGGATTGCCGAAATGGCCGAATTAGATGAGTCTGTGCGTAAAATTACCGATAAACTGGATTCCATGGGGAATACAACAGCGGCCATTGGCAAGGGTTTTGCCATCGGTTCTGCCGCCCTGACCGCATTGGCGCTTTTTTCCGCTTATACCCAGGCGGTAGGCATTGAGACCATCAATATTACAAGCGCCGAGGTCATTGCCGGTTTGCTTATCGGCGGTATGCTGCCCTTCTTTTTCTCGGCTCTGACCATGGAGGCAGTGGGACGGGCGGCCTTTGACATGATTGAGGAAGTAAGAAGGCAGTTCCGGGAAATCCCCGGCATTATGGAAGGTAAGGCCAAACCGGATTATGCCCGCTGCGTGGATATTTCCACGGGAGCTGCACTGCGCCAGATGATAATCCCCGGGCTGCTTGCCATAGTAGCGCCGCTCCTGGTCGGTTTCGTGCTTGGCAGGGAAGCCCTTGGAGGGCTGCTGGCCGGTTCTCTTGTGAGCGGTGTTCTGATGGCAATTTTTATGTCCAATGCCGGCGGCGCCTGGGACAATGCCAAAAAATATATTGAGGGCGGCGCCCACGGCGGCAAAGGTTCCGAGCCCCATAAGGCCGCGGTGGTGGGCGATACGGTGGGTGATCCCTTCAAGGACACCTCAGGGCCTTCACTGAACATATTGATAAAACTGATGAGTATTGTAGCCCTTGTCTTCGCCCCGTTGTTTTCAAGGATTACACCTTTGATAGAACGCCTGTTCTAGAAGAAAAGAGCGGCAATTGCCGCTCTTTTGCATTCTCCGGAAGCAACGCTTTTGCCGGTGGAGTAGAGGGGTTTTCTTAATAATATGCGGCTGCGATTGCCGCAACACATGAAGAATAAAAATAAACGGCAGGTTGAAAAATAAAAAATCAGAGCAAGCCTGGGGAGAAAGAGGTAAAATATGAGTTTCGAGGATAAATTATTGACTTATATGCGGGAAGTTGCGATTAAGCCATTAAAGATTGATGAGTTAATCCGTAATTTGGGAATAACGGACAAACGGGAAATAAAAAGCCTGCAGAAGCTGCTGGAAGAAATGGAGCAGGAAGGCAAAATTATCAGGACGCGCTACGGGCGGTACGGCGTACCTGACAAAATGAACCTGGTGGTCGGCATGCTGCAGGGCAACCAGGCAGGTTTCGGCTTTATCCTGCCCGACAAAGAAGAATTGCCTGATGTTTATATCCCGGCCGGTCAGATGAACGGGGCCATGCACGGCGACCACGTGGTTGCCCGCCTGCTAAAAGGCGGCGGCAGAAGCAGAGAAGGCGAGATCATCCGCATTTTAAAAAGGCGTTCTCCGCTGATTGTCGGCCGTTACGAGAGCGGCAGGCAGTACGGTTTTGTTATTCCCGATGACCAGCGAATATTTCACGACATCTTCATCCCGAAAAAGAAAACAAAAAAGACAACAAAACTTAAAAACGGTATGAAAGTCCAGGTAAAAATCACCCGCTGGCCGGAAAAGCGCCGCAACCCCGAGGGCGAAGTGGTGGAGATTTTGGGATTCCCGGGAGACAGGGAAGTAGACACGCTGGCAATTATAAAAAAATATGAACTGCCGGAAAGATTCCCGCCGGAGGTGCTGCGGGAGATTAAGGCGCTTAACAGAAATATCGGTCGGGAGGACCTGCAGGGCAGGGAAGACTTGCGCGATTTGCCGCTGGTAACCATTGACGGTGCCGATGCCAAGGACCTGGACGATGCCGTTTCGCTGCGCCGCAGTGACAAGGGCTGGGAGTTGGTGGTGCATATTGCCGATGTCGGCCATTATGTCCAGGAAGGCTCTGCGCTGGACCGGGAAGCTTTCAACCGCGGTACAAGTATTTACCTGGTTGACCGGGTCATACCCATGCTGCCGCCGGAACTGTCTAATGATATTTGCAGTTTGAACAAGGGGAGCGACCGTCTGGCCCGGAGCGTGATTATGGAACTGGATGAAGACGGCAACGTAAATAATTACAGATTTGCAGCCGGCGTTATCCGGGTCCGGGAGCGGCTGACCTATGACGAACTCTATGCCATTCTGGAGGAAAAGGATGATCATTTGCGGGAGCGATACAGGGAACTTGTGCCCATGTTAGAAGAAATGGCCGCATTGGCCGGAGTTTTGCGCAAAAAACGCCTGAAACGCGGAGCGATTGATTTTAACCTGCCGGAAGTGCAAGTTGTTCTTGCCGATGACGGCAAACCGCTGGACATAAAAAAACGCCCCCGGACAGTAGCCGAACAAATTATTGAAGAGTTCATGCTGGTTTGCAATGAAACGGTGGCTGAGCACTTTTACCACCTGCAGCTGCCTTTTATTTATCGTGTCCACGAGCGTCCGGCTGAAGAAAAAATCGTCCAGTTCCGGGAATTTATCCACAATCTTGGCTATTCACTCAAAGGAAAACCGGAAAGAATCCATCCCCGGGTACTGCAGGAACTGCTTGGAGAAGTGGAAAACAGACCTGAAGAGCGGGTTGTTAATACAATGCTTTTGCGGGCTATGAAACAGGCCAGATACTCGCCGCAAAGGAGCCTTCATTTTGGCCTGGCTGCAGAATACTACACCCACTTTACCGCTCCCATCCGCCGCTACCCTGATCTGGTCATTCACCGGCTGATACAGGAGTATTTGCAGGGTATGCCAAAACAAAAACGCTTAAAGAGGATTAATAAATTCGTTGCCGAGGCGGCGGAAAGAGCTTCCCTGCGTGAAAGGGTGGCCATGGAAGCGGAAAGGGAAAGCACTGATATGAAAATGATTGAATTTATGTCAGATAAAATCGGTGAGGAATTTCCGGCCGTAATTTCCGGTGTAACCGCATTTGGCCTCTTTGCCGAACTGGACAACTTGGTTGAAGGGCTGATACATGTTTCCAGCATGGATGATGATTATTACCACTTCCATGAAGACAAAATGGCCCTGATTGGTGAAAGGAGCGGCAGAACTTACCGCATCGGCATGCCTGTGCGGGTAATTTTAAAGCGCGCCGACAAGGAAAACAGGCAGATTGATTTTATCCTTGCGGAAACAGA
>DGEC01000008.1 GCA_002385745.1 Firmicutes bacterium UBA3936 | reverse complement strand
TAACTCACTTTTGCGCGGGCTTTTTAGGCTTCCTATTTCCCGGGCTGTCCTTTGACATCTCTCCGGGAAAGACAGGTTATAAAGCCTGGCCCCTGGTTAACCCGGCTTTAGCAGCTATTTGCAGTGCTTCCCGGTACTCCTCTGCCCTTATTCTTCTCCCCAGCACAGGATGGCCTACTGCCTTGTAACAGGGCCTGTACTGTGCCATTATGTTAACATAAGTGTGCAAAGAAATTTCTCCGGCAAGAAACTCCATAATTTTTTTTGTGCCGGCCAGACCGGCGGGAAGGACCAAATGTCTTACCAAAAGGCCGCGCACGGCAATATTATCTTTGTCCATGACCAGATCGCCCACCTGCCTGTACATTTCCCTGACAGCGGCAAAATTTACTGCCGGATAATCCGCGGCCCCGGAGAATTCTGCGGCGGGCCCGGACTTGCCGTACTTCATATCGGGCATATAAATATCAACTACCCCGTCCAGCACTTCTATCGTTTCCAGGGAATCAAATCCTCCCGTATTGTAGACAAGCGGAATCTTAAGTCCCCGGCCGGCAGCATATCTGACGGCCGCCAAAATACTCGGGACTACATGGGTAGGAGAAACAAGATTGATATTATGACAGCCCATTTCCTGGATTTCAAGCATTATCCGGCCAAGCTCTTCGCCGCTGACTTCCCGGCCCCGGTAAGAATGGGCTATATCGTAGTTTTGGCAGAAAATGCATTTTAGATTGCAGCCGGAAAAAAAGATGGTTCCTGAACCCATTCTGCCGACAAGGGGAGGTTCTTCCCCGAAATGGGGGCCGTAACTTGCAACCACAGCCCTGTCACGTGCTTTGCATACTCCAAGGTCCGGCTGCTGCCCTTTGTTCTCCGGCTTCTCCAGGCGCCTGGCACGGCAGCGTCTGCCGCATAATACGCAGGGGTTTGCCAGATCCCTGCTCCTCTGTAGTTTTTCCTGCCATTCTTCTTCACTCAGAGACAAATAAGCAGGGGGACCTGGTTCAACTGTAAATGAATTTAAAAAATCGCCCACTGGAGCTTTTATCTCCTTTCCGGTTATTACCCAAATACCCGCAGAAAAACCAGCATAATTCCCGGTTTCAACCTGCGCAAGTAATTATCTACAATAACACAACTTTAGCCGGTGCAGGATGCCGCTTCGTACACATTATGTAACAACTAAAGAAAACGGGACAGGACTGGGCCTGCCCGTCAGTATCAGTATTCTGGAATACTACAATGCTGCCCTTAAAGTGGATACCTCCTCTGCCGGTACCACCATTAAAGTTTACTTCCCCGCTGCCGGTTGAGCATATACGGCAGCGCTTCTGCTACGGAATAATTTAGTTCGTTTTCTGTTGCAGCAGGTCGCGGATTTCCGTCAAAAGAACAACTTCGGGCGCCTGCTCCGGGGCGGGAGCTTCCGTTTCTTCCTTCTTTTTAAAACGCTCGAAGAGACGCACAAACAAAAAGATTGAAACTGAAATGAGGAAAAAGTCAACTATACTCTGCAAAAACAAACCATAGGAAATTGCTGCATCCTTATAGGTAAACACCAGGCCGGAAAAGTCCACTCCCCCAAAAACAATGCCAAATACCGGCATTATGACATCATTAACAAGCGACGTAACAATTTTGCCAAAAGCGCCCCCTACTATTACGGCAATTGCCAGATCAATAACATTACCCTTGACAGCAAATTTTTTAAATTCTTCCCACATAAAGCCCTGCTCCTTTCATTGTTAATCAGCTAATTGCTTCCACAACCGCACAAGTCACAGAAAAAAAACAGCGTTCTGTACATAGACATCTTTTATTTTTATTACTGAAAAAATTTTACAAAGTACGGCAGATAATTCCTGAACCATTCAACAGCATTGCCTTCACCGGTGGTAGTTTTATAAATATATTCCCCAAACACTTCCCCGCCGATTGCTATATGGCCTACAGCAAAACCGCCGATTGAAAGGCCGAAAGAAACAGCCATTCCGCCGGCGGCAAAAAGTCCGGCAACGGCCGCACCTCCAAGCGAAGCAAGCGCGCTTAACGACAAGCCGCCCAGTGCCAGTAAAACACCTGCGGAAATGCCGGCGAAGCTAAACACTCCCAGGGCTATGCCACCTGCTGTAAACACACCCAAGGCTACCGGTCCAAAAGCAAAAATGCCCCGGGCGATTTCAAATTCACCCGTTTCGGGATTATAGCCGTCTGTAATGTGGTAAAGCGGGATATTAAATATTTTTTTCTGTGACACCCTGCGCCAGACTGGATATCTCCTCGGCCAGGGATAGCTGTACTCTTTCCTATCTTGCAGTTGTAAATTTTCACTGAATTCCCAGGCCACTTTTTCAACGGGATCAAGTTTATTATAAGCGAGTGAACCGTGTTTTTCAATTAATGCCTCTATATGTTCGGTTAAACTCTGCTTTATTTTGTTTTTTGTCTGACTGTCCGTATCAATTCTGCTCACAACATCATCAATATAATCAAGATACCTTTTTTCCATAATCAACACTCCCTATTCCAGTATTTTACACATAAATTCAACCACCACATTCCACTCTTTCCGGTACCCGGCAAAATACTGCCTTCCTTTGCCGGTCACATAATAATACTTCCGCGGTTTCCCTCTTCCCAGGGGAGCCTGCCAGCGGCTCGTTATGATCCCTCTTTCCTCCAGGCGGTAAAGAATAGGATATAATGTACCCTCCTTAACTTCTATTTGCCCGGAAGACAAATCCAGGATTTTCTGGCTCAATTCATATCCATACATCTCTCTTCTTACCAGCAAGGCCAGTATGGCAAGCTCAATAACCCCTGATTTTAATTCTTTTCTGATTTCTATGGTTATCACCGGCTCTCTGCAGATATTTACATAGATTACAATAATATATTGCTTCTCTATATACTTTGTGCTACTAGGTATTATTTTATTTTCATAAAATGCTTTTGTCAATATCTGCCCCGGTATTTTTTGTCTTGGATTGCCGGGATTATGCAACGGAAATCCGGCGGTATAACAAATGCAAGCGAGAAACGCCCGGGGAAAAACCCGGGCGTTAATGCTTTTTCCAAAAATGATATTTTGCTGCTGTTTAAGCCTGCCGCAGCCGGCTTACTGTCTTGTCCTGTTTTCCAGGAGAATAAGCTCCGCCGCCGCCAGTCCCACATAGCGGTTCTGCCGCCAGATTCTGTCCCACTGTCCTAAATCACCGACTTTGGTGCCGACTTCAATTATTATTGCCGGCACAGCGAGTTCACTGATTACCCAGTCCATATATTTCCCGCCGTTAATTAGATAACGCGGGTAATAGGGATAGCCAGTTACCACGGAAAGGGCTTGGACAATCCTGCGGTCCCGGGCCAGTTGCTCCCCTTTTTGCTTATAATACCAGTATAAAATTTCTCCCTGCTGATGGAAAGACAGAACCATGGCCGGCTTCCGGGCAAGAGTAAATTTATACAGTGCTTGCGCTTCCGGTTCGCTTAACGGTTCGTTGCCTTTAAAATAACCGGGCGCCGGCTTGCTTTCAACCTTCACCAGGTAATGCCAGTTAGGGGGGAACTGGCGGTTTAAATCAACACCCCTGATATTTGCCTTCCAGCCGTCAAAGCTGTTTTTCCCGTTTTCCAGCAGTATTTTCCGGACCTCTTTTTCGTGCTCCACCGCTTCCGGACCTTCGAGGACAAGGGTTACCCCATCCGGATTAAGCATTGGCAAAAACCAGAAAGTTACTTCTTCCAACATGGCATTTACGTCATAGCCGCCAAACAGAAGTCCATTATGCGCATGATAAGCATACTCTTCCAGCATTTTCATGAGCAAAGTGGTAGTCAGCCATTCACTGCCGTGAATAGAAGCATCCAGGAATATTTCCACAGGACCGTTTCCCATACGTACAGCATATATATTGCGGCCTTCGACAGATTGCCCTATTACCTGCAGGTCAAGCAGTTCGTGGTAGGATGCGAAAAGTACCTGCAGGTCATATTCCATTTTGCCGTAGGTATGTATATCTCCCGTAACAACAGTAACTGCAGTATTGGTAATTCTAAATGCCGGCCAGGCCGCCCGGGCTACTGTTTGTACCAGTTCCCGGCGGGTTACTTTCTCAGCAGGTAAAAACACCCTCTCGGGGGGCACGGCAATTATTCCTTCCTGCGCCAGGTAGTCCAGCGGCAGGTCTTCAGTTTCCCCTTTCAGAAAAAATTTCTCACAGTCTGCATCCGCCGGGATGTTAACAATCCGGGCAAGCAGTCTGTAAAGCTCTTCCCTTCTTAAAACAGCTTCGTTGCCATCAAGGAAAACTCCGGAAATCTCCAGCATTTCGCTGTAATTGTCAAAATCCTCCTGCCCCTCGATGGCGGCAAAAACCTCCAGTGCTTCCCGGCGGGAAACCGGCAGTTCACCTCCAGTTTCCTGCCACTTTTCGGGAAAAACACCCAGGCTGTTAATATATTCCCACTCGTTCAGCGGCGCACCAAAAGTCATGCCCGCCCCGGTAAAATCCAAAAATCTGGGAAGCAGGCAGACAAAAAGGAAAAAGCCTGCAATAAAGAAGAAAAGCTGCAGGTTTTGTTTGTTCTCTACCATTACTCTCCCTGCTCTCCCCAAAACAATTACCTGAATACAGATTTTTATATACATTTTGACAAAAACCGGCATTTCCCTGCCGGGATCTGCCGGTTCCAGAAGCTGTTGTTTATTTTCCCTGCGCCGCCAGGCGTCCTATTTCAGCAGCCGCCTTTAAGTACTCGGGGTGTTTATTAATATCTCCCTTATTGTCTACCCCGCGTACCAACAGCTGATCAGCAAGCACATAGCCTGCCGCGTTGTAATAATACCGGATAGTCAGAATAGTCCCCTTAAACAGCCTTTTCCCCTTTGTTGCCCCGACACTGATTAAGTAGCCGGGCTTATCCTTTAATAGCAGGGGTTCTTTTAAATAATACCTGCGCGCCCATAAGGCCTGGGCGCGGTCAATGGCCGCTTTCAGGCAGGCGGATACATTGTAAAAGTAGATGGGAGTAGATACTATCAGCGCATCTGCCGCAATTATTTTTTCATAGAGCTCCTGCATGTCGTCTTTCAGCACGCAAATACCTGTATTGTCACAGGATCCGCAGGCTATGCAGGGTGAAAATTTCATCTTTTGCAATATTACTTTTTCAGTATCCGCACCGGCTTCTCCGGCACTCTTGAGCGCCTCATCAAGTAGAATTTCAGTGTTACCGTTTCTGCGAGGGCTTCCCGAAATACCCAAAACTAACATTTTTCATCCTCCGGTCCCGTATAGGGTTCATCATGTAAAATTTCAATGACGGTGGCAAGTGTACGGCGGCGGGATAATTTCCTGTCATAAATGCGAACAAGCAGATAAGAGATTAAAAGCAGCGTTATGCCTAAAATGATGTCCAGGCGGGCAACATATCCCAATATTCCATCGAGCTGCTGCCCGATATAAAGTCCCGCCAGCAAAAACAGCAGAGGAACCATATAAACCATAAACGAAGCCTTGAGAACCTGTGCCGTATCACTGGAAATCATTACCGTCTGACCAACCGCTGCATTGACTTTGTTTAATGCTTCCAGATGTGTTTCGCCACTGCCTGAAACAGCAGCCCCGCAGCCGCCGCACTTGGCACAGACATCATGGCGTTGTACAGCAACAACTGCTTTGTCGTCTTTTACTTCGACCACCAAACCTACCTGCTCCATTTACCGCACCTCCTGTGTTAATATTTTGCCATTGTTTGTCCGTCCTAAACATAACGGCAGCGCATGGCTTGACATCCGGTTAGCATGCCGTATTCCGCAATACAGGAATAAGAAACCCTTTAAGCAGAGTGCGTCATCTATTCTGCATAAAGGGCATGTCAGCAGCGTTCATTTTTATTATTCTCTTTTGCCCGCCGGTACACCTGCAAGAAAGTAAACATTTAAAAAAAAAGTTGCCTTTTCTAGTTACCTGTCGACTGCTTTTTAACCGAAGGAATGGATACCGGTTAGCCACCAGGCTACCCCTGTCCAGGTAAACAGCATGGCCAGCCAGCCAATCAGCACCAATGCTACAGCCCTGCCGCCCGTCCAGCCCCGGGTCAGGCGGGCATGCAGGTAGACAGCATAGACGAACCAGGTGATCAGGGCCCATACTTCCTTGGGATCCCATCCCCAGTAGCGGCCCCAGGAAATATCCGCCCATACCGCTCCGGTGATAATCATGATGCTTTGAAATAAAAAACCGATTACTGCCGCGCTATACATAAATTCTTCCACAGTGCTGCAGTCCGGCATTATCCGTGCCGGGTATTTTTTTTCCGGCAGCCGGGATCTCAAAAGCCACATAACGGCAGCGGTAAAAGCCAGTGTAAAGCCGGCATAGCCGAAAGCGGAAGCGCTGACGTGGATTTTTAACCAGCTTGATCGCAAAACGGGCTTAAGGGCCCTGTGCATGCGGTCTATATTTATGGAAGGGAAAAGAACAGGTACAACGATAAGGTAAGACAAATACAAAACCACAATCAAGGTCAGGAAAGCTCCCACGATGTTAAACTTGCCTCTCCTGCGCCATTTAAGCAGGAAGTAAAGCAATACAGTTGCCCAGATAAAGAGGTTGCCGAATTCATAATGTCCGACAAAAGGCACTCGCCGCACATTTATGCCGCGTGTCACGATAAAGGCGGTATGCAGCAAAAAGCCTGTCTTAAATATAAGGTCCGCAATAAGGCCGGCCTTCTTTTTGCCGGACAGCAGCAGCACATGGAAAACCGCTGCCAGGACATAAAGGGCGGCGGAAAGTGTAAACAGTGTATTTTCCACCAGGAGAGCGGTGGGAGTAACTTCAATAATCACCGACATATCATTCTTCCTCTCTGCCGCCAATGGCTGCAGTGATTTTATCCAGAGTCTGCTCCAGGCTGTACCTGTTGCGGTAGCTTTGGCCGCCAATTATCATTTCGCCTGTGTTTTCTTCATACGCCGCCCAGAAGCGGCGGGGACTAAAGGCAAAACATAAAACGAGCCCACCAACCAGCACCACCGCTCCGGTCGCAAGCAAGGGGCGCCCCAGATTACGTGAGACTGTATAAACAACGGCATTTTCAAAACCGATCATGGTAAGCTCAAAAACATTATCTTTTGTTTCAATGGTTTCAGTTCTGTTCAGATGCAGGTAAACATCTGTCTCTTATACACATCT
>DGEC01000093.1 GCA_002385745.1 Firmicutes bacterium UBA3936 | reverse complement strand
AGATGTGTATAAGAGACAGGTGTTTTCCCTACCCCCGGCACGTCATGCAGCAAAATATGTCCGCCGCAAATCAGTGCTGTCAGCATCATTTCCAGCACCCATTCGTCGGCGAGGACTACAACTTTGCGAATTGCCTGAAAAAATGATTCCTTAAACTGTTTAACATCAGCCGGGTTTTCCTGCAATTTCACCTCATCTCCTTTCCTTCATGGCGATTTCGACTTGATCCGGCAATTTATCCCGTTGAGACAGCCTACAATTTCAGTTTATTCTCCGTACCGCCTGCATTTCCTGCCCCATTTCGCAACTGTTACGGGAATATAACAAATATACCGAATTTGCTGACTTTTCAATTGCCGCTGCAATCCGGGAAGACTTTACGCCATTTTCACATGCCGGGAAGATAATGATCAGGCAGGCACCGTGTGCCTGCCTGTGTGTTTTTTTCTCTCAATTAAGTGCTTTTAGAAGGAATGTGTACGACATTTCGCCTGCTTCGTCAAGGCTGAGCCGGTCATGGAAGTCCTGGCGGCCCAAAAAACAGGCAAAACCGGCCAGAGCTCCGTGAACTGCCATCTGCTCGTAATACCTGTTTCCCGGCTGCTTGATTATTCCTTCCTCGTAACCGGCCTGCAGCAGGTGCCGGACAATTTCGTCGGCATGCGCTCTTAAACCGGTAAAATCATACTGGTCACCGCGCAAATATTCATAAAACTTCTGTGCCCCGCCGGCTGAGAGCAGCAAATTTATGGTAGACAGGTTGTTTTTTATCGATTCGACAAAAACAGCCAGCAGTTCATCAAATTTTGCCCGGAAACCCTGCTTGTTTTTAATTCTTCTATAGGCTTCCGCTATTTCTTTGTTGATGCTGTAGACAATGGCGCCGGCAATGGCTTCCTCCTTTGTCTTAAAATAGTCATAAATGGTGCCTTTTCCTATGCCTGCGGCATCGGCTATTTCCTGCACTTTTATCAAATAAGGGTTTGCACCGTCTTTTATCAGGCGTATCAGTCCGTCAAATATTTTTTTTTCTTTTTCGTTATAATTTTTGTCCATACCGGCTACACCTCCGCTTCCGCGGTTTTCTGCCTGCTGTCCCGGTTAAACAGTGCATACATAACCGGAACCACAAGCAAGGTGAGGAAAGTAGCGTATGTGAGACCGCCGATAGTCACTATTGCCAGCGGCTGCAGTACTTCCGCACCCGTTCCCACACCAAGCGCCAGAGTAAAAAGACCTAAAATTGTGGTCAGCGCCGTCATCAGGATCGGCCTGAGGCGGGTCTTGCCGGCAAGCACCAAGGCTGCGTTGACGTTATGGCCCCTTTCCCGCAGCTTATTGGTGTAATCAATAAAGACAATGCCGTTGTTTACCACTACACCGCAAAGCACCAGGAAACCCAGCATGGCAATTACGCTGATGTCATTGCCTGTTATGGCCAGGGCAATAATGCCTCCCGTCAAAGCCAGCGGTATGGTAAACATCACAATAAAGGGAGAAAGGAGGGACTGGAACTGGGCCACCATGATCAGGTAAATGAGAATCACGGCCAAAATGAGCATATATACCAAATCCTGCAGCGCCTCACTGATAATCTCCATCTCACCCTTTATTTCAGCCTTATAACCTTCGGGCAACTGCAATTCTTTCAATTTGCCGGCAAAATCACGGCTCACAAGACCGATGTTGTAGCCGGATTCAATCTGTGCCGTTACCGAAAGATAGCGTTCCTGGGCATCCCTGCTGATGGCAGACAAGCCCGTAGTCTCGCTGATTGCCGCAATGTCGCCGAGACGTACTTCCTTATCTTCCCCGTCTTTTCCCCGGGCAGTTAAAGCCAGCTCGCCAATTTCAGTCCGGCCTGCAGTATCGCCCGGGCCTTCTGCCACTATCACGGGATAGTCCCTGCCTGCTTCGGTAAGGGTTGTCACAGTTTTTTCATGCTCCAAAAGCTCCCTCACCTGGGAAAACACCTGGACTACTGTCAGACCGTTTTCCATGGCTTTTTCCTTTTCAACGGCAATCCGTATTTCCTGCATGCCTTCTTCACCGGCAATATTAACTTCAGTGGCGCCTTCGGTATTCTCAAGCAATGCCGCCACATCTGCGGCAACCTCCCGCAGGGTGTCAAGCTCCCGGCCTTTAATTACTATTTCCATTCCCTGACCGCCAAGGACGGACATATCCATACCGCCGGAATTGACGCTTATTGTGCAATCCAGATCCTCTGTCAACTCTTTAATCCTTGTTTCAATTTCAGAACTGCTTAAAACCCGGTCTTCCCGCAGCACCAGGTAAAGGGACATGGAAGACCCGCCGCCTGTACCGCCGAACATGCCGGAAAGTTCACTGCTCCGGAACGCCCCGATTGTTTCAATATCATCAATAACGGATATCCTCTCAATGACAGTCTCGGACATGGCAATGGCTTCATCAGAAGTTTTACCCTTGGGCATTTCAATGGAAACAGCCATCTGGGGCGCATCCATATCCGGCATAAATGATGTTCCCAGTACTGCCGCCAAATAAACGCTGAATGCAAAGAGAGCGGTACAGGCAACAATAACAACGGCTTTATGCCGTAGCGACCAGCCCAAAACAGTTTCATAAATACGCACTAAAGCAGAAGATAAATAATTCTCCTTCCTGACGCTTCTCCTTAACATCGGCGAAGCCACGGTAGGAACCAAAGTAACCGCCACAATCAGGCTGGCAAAAAGAGAATAGGCTATGGAAAGCCCCATATCGGTAAATAGCTGCTTGGTCAGGCCCTTTGTAAACACTATGGGCAGGAACACACAGGCTGTGGTCAGTGTGGAGGCAAAAATCGCCCCGAGAACTTCATTTGCCCCCTCGACAGCGGCCCGGGCGGCAGGAAGGCCTTCACTTCTCAGCCGGTAAATGTTTTCAATTACAACAATGGAGTTGTCCACCAGCATACCCACACCGATGGCCAGCCCCGCCAGGGCAATGACATTCATGGTAATCCCGGAAAAATACATCATTGCTATGGTAAAGATAACACTGGTAGGAATAGATACGGCAATCACCACGGTTGGCTTAATATCCCGCAAAAAGAGAATTAATACCAGAACTGCCAAAAGCCCGCCGTAAATAAGGTTATCGAGTACCGTGTCAATAACAATGTCAATGTAAAACCCCTGATCCAGCAGGGTGGTGAAGCTGACGCCTTCATGCTTTGCCGCAAGTTCGTCCATTTTCTTGCGGATGCTTCTTGTTACTTCTGTGGTAGAAAAATTACTTTGTTTCTGCAGCAGCAGGATTACGGCATCATTGCCGTTGATTTTCGCATATAAATCCTCAGCGTTGTCGCGGTAGTTTATGTCGGCAACATCCTTCAGGTAGATTTTCCCGACTTCTTCCGTCTGCGTATCAAATAAAAACAGATTCTTAATATCCTCAATCCCCGCCAGTTTGTCTCCCACTTTGACAAGGAAATCGGCGCCGTTTTGCTTTGTGTAGCCTGCCGGCATGGAAAAGTTTTGCGCCGCAAGGATGCCGGAAATCATCTCCGCCGTTATCATGTTGTCGAGATTGCTCTTCTGCCTGGCTTCCCGGCGGGCTTTTTCAAATTCCTCCAGCTGTTCATTCAGACCCGCCTCTCCCGAAAGCAGGGAAGATTCCGCCTTTTCAATCTCTGCGGCAAAAAGCTTCCGGCCCGCCTCCAGTTCTTCCCGCTTCGCAAGCAGGGAGCTGTGCTGTTCAGTTAAATATTCACTTTGCTGTAACAGCTTATCCAGATTGCCCTCCAGCTCTGCCAGGGCGGCGGCAGCTTGTGCTTTCTGCTCCACAAGCACAGACAGTTCGGCTTCAATTTCTGCCAGGCGGACAGGATTATTTTCCGCTTGCTTCTCCGCTTCCAACTGCTGTTCTCTTGCTTCAGCAGCCTGAATTTGAGAATGCAAATCACTTATCGCTTCCTTAACTTCCACCACATGGGACGCCAAGTTTTTTTCCTGGACGGCAAGCTGCTCCAAAGCTCCGGTTATTTGTTCTGCGGCCTGTTCAAATTCCGCTTCGCGCTTGCTTTTTTCAGCAGCCAACTGTTCTTTTCCCGCAGCAATTTCCGCTTTTGCAGCAAGCAGCTGCTTTTCCGCCGCGGCCAGTTCGGCATCTACGGCCAGCAAGATTCTGTCATTTATCTTATCAATTTTGTCCTGGCTGATAACAACCTCAACCTGTTCCTCAATGAGGCCCGTACCTGAAACGGCAGCCACCCCGTCAACGCTTTCCAGCCCGGGAATAATTTCTTCCCTTGCCAACCTGGAAATCTGCGCGAGATTCATGTCTTCCGCATCAAGGGAAGCAATTGTCACCGGCAGCATATCAGGATTCAGCCTGATAAGCATCGGTGTGCCGACGGAGTCATCCCACGCCGCCTTCACCATTTCCAGGCTGCCGTTCAGCTCAATAAATGTGGAGTCCATATTCACATCACTGGTAAACTCCAAAATTACAATGGAAGTATTTTCACGGGAAACGGAACTGACATTCTTAATATTATTGACAGTAGCCGCAATCTGTTCAACCGGCCTTGTCACTACCATTTCCACTTCCTCCGGGCTGGCGCCGGGATATGCGGTCACGACCAGCATATAGGGCAAATCCATGCTGGGCAAAAGGTCTGTCTGCAAGTTTACAAAGGAAACTCCACCAAGTATAAGAACAAGGATGACGGCAACAATAACCGTATAAGGTCTTTTGACACTGAATTTAGTTAACATTCCGGCCTCCCCCGGTAAAAATAGTAAGTGACCGACCAGTCGGTCACTTACTTATTATTATAAAAACCCGTTTAGAATATGTCAAGCTACTCCTTTATTTTGATAGTGTCAAGACACTTTAGGTTTTAATGCGAACCTCACACCACTCAAACAACACTACGTTTATTTAGCTCTTTTAATGCAAACCGGGTATGGCTGCTTCCACCTCTGAAAAGCGGCACATTATTCCGATACTCTTTGCCTCTTAATCTTTTTTGCCGGATGCGTTTCATCTCTTCATGAACAAATTGTTTTAATTCGATG
>DGEC01000043.1 GCA_002385745.1 Firmicutes bacterium UBA3936 | reverse complement strand
GCCGACGAATGGGTGCTGGAAATGATGCTGACAGCACTGATTTGCGGCGGACATATTTTGCTGCATGACGTGCCGGGGGTAGGGAAAACACTGCTTGCCCGCACTTTTTCCCGTGCCCTTGGTCTGTCCTTTAACCGTATCCAGTTCACCCCGGATCTCTTGCCTACAGATGTTACCGGGCTCAATTACTTTAACCAGAAAACGAGGGAATTTGAATTTCGTCCGGGACCCGTATTCACCAACATTCTTTTGGCAGACGAGATTAACCGGGCCACACCGCGGACGCAGTCCAGCCTTTTGGAATGCATGCAGGAAGCCACTGTGACAGTTGACGGTGTTACCCGTAAAATAGAACCTCCTTTCCTGGTTTTGGCTACAGAAAACCCGCTGGAGATGGAAGGTACTTTCCCCCTGCCTGAAGCACAGCTGGACCGTTTTTTCATGTGCCTGCAGCTGGGCTATCCGGAGCTGGAAAACGAAAAGGAGATTATCAGGCGTTTTCTCAATGAAGACCCCCTGGAAGAAGTAGAGCCGGTAGCCGGCGGTGAAGACATTGCGGTATTGCGAAAAATGGCGGCGAAAGTCCGCTTTGCCGAGCCTGTTATGGAGTATCTGCTTGCCATATCCCGGGCCACAAGGGACTGGGAAGGCGTCAGCCTTGGCGTCAGCCCGCGAGGGTCCTTATATTTTGCCCGCGCCGCTCAAGCTCTGGCTTTGCTGCGGGGCAGGGACTTTGTCCTGCCCGATGACCTGCAGGATGTGGCAGTTCCGGTCCTGGCTCATCGTTTAATGCTGGAAACCTCAACTTCACTGCAGGATATCTCCAGGAGGGAGATTATTGAGAAAATAATCAAAAATATTGATGTCCCGCTGGACGCAGAATACGGGATGAAAGACGATGAGGCCTGAGAGCGTACTTCGCATTGGATTGCTGATTACATTTATAGGCATACTGGACAGCAACCCCTTTATTATCATTCCGGGAGGGGCTCTGTTTCTCTTTGGTTTTGTTTCCTGGTTTTACAGCAAGCATTTGCCCGGAGGGATTACAGGAAGCTTTAATTTTTCCAAGCGCAGGGCTTTTCATGGGGAGAAGATAACCGGCATTCTGCAGCTGAAAAATGACCAGCCTTTTCCCCTCCCTTGGGTAACCTGCACCATGGAATGGCCTGAGGAATTGCAGTTGTCTGAAAGCGGGCTTTTAGTAAAGCATGAAACAAAAGATTTTTTTAAGTCGTCTTACTCCATGCACGGCTTTGAAATTATGAAGCGGAATTATGAAATTACCTGTCTTACCCGCGGGGAGTATAAAGTGGAGGCCATCACTGTCAAAGTAGCCGATCCCTTTGGTTTTTCCGAAGGAAAAACAGCCTTGGAAACAAAGGACAGGATCCTTGTCTACCCGCGCATGGTGCCCCTTTCCTTTGATGACAAAATCTTTAACAACCCTTTTGGCGGGAAGGCCCTGCAAAGCTGGCTTTATGAAGACCCGGCAAATTTCCGGGGAATTCGCGATTACCTGCCGTCCGATCCTTTCTCCCGGATCAGCTGGAAAGCTACAGCCAGAGCCGGAACACTTCAGACAAAAATATTTGATGCCTCCTTTGCCACTGAAATAACTGTCGTGCTTAATATCACAACATCGAAATTTGTCTGGGAACTGAATTCCGAGCAACTGGAACGTTCGGTGGTGGTGGCTGCTTCCATTATCCGCCGGTGTTATGAACAGGGCTACCGCTTTAGCTTTTATGCCAACAGCACGGTTGGTGTCCGGCAGGCCGCCTCAGTAGGGATTGGCGCCGGGGAGAAGCATCTGCGCCGTTGCCTGGAAGTAATGGCGCGTATTATGCCCTACCAGTACCGGAAGTGCGAATACACCCTCGCCTATGCCGCCAGGAAAACCGGAGAAAACAGCCAGCTAATTCTTGTGACGTCAATGTTAACGCCGGAAATAACAAGAACGCTGAACGAGCTTCGTAAAAGCGGCAGTAGAGTAATTGTCATCTATACCTCCCGGGAACAGCCGGAAGAAACGGAGAAACTGAATGTGCCGGTTTATAAAATTGCAGAAAGGGGGGAATGGGATGAACTGGAGCAAATCACATTTATTCCGGTGGGGCGTTGAACTGCTGTCATTCTGCTCGTTCCTCTCGCTTTTTGCGCCGCTGTTCATCCTGGCAGGACTTTATGTAAAAGATTCCCCGTTTCTCAATTTATATTGGAAGTATGTAATGCTTGCAGCCGTGCCCTGGCTGGCGGCCCATCTGGCCAGGATTCATGACCAAAGCCTGCCTGAAAAAAGACGCCGGTTTACGGCAATTCTTCTGCTTGCCTTTGGTCTTGCCATGGTGCTTGCAGTACTGGTAGTTCCTGCCGTCAAAAGCGGTGCCGCCTTTTATGTTATGGCCTTGTACCTGATCAGCGGTCTATTAACCTGGATGCTGGGCATCGGAAAAGCAATGTACCTGCAAACCAATTACGATACGCAAAGGCAGCTTTTAGTCGGTATAATCGGATTTGCCTTTCTTTTTTTCCTTGCCAACCATACGGGCATTGGCAGCGCCTTCTACAGGCTTTCTCTGCCCTTTATAGTCTTCTGGCTGCCGTCTGCCGCCGTTGTTCTGGGTATTTTGCGCATGCTTGAACTGCAGGACGAAGAGGATCTTGCCAAAATAAAAAATTGGCTTTCCAAATATCTGACTATTATTGCCGGCTGCCTGCTTTTGGCTTTGCTTGCCGGAGGAGTGATGCCCTGGGTATTCCACTACCTGAAAATCCCCCTATCCTACATCTGGCTGGCTGTCAAGAATATCCTCATTTTTTTCGCCGCCATTCTTGCTTATCTTGTGCAGTATGCCGTTGCCCTGCTTGCACGGGTAGTTACAAATATGGAAATTGAGCTTAAAATTCCGGAGCCGCCTGATTTTTCGCAGGAGGAGCAGCTTGTCAGTGATATTTCTCCTCTTGGCCGTGATGTTTTACTTTTTCTACAGTGGGCATTGCTGGCTTTGGCTGTCTTCTTGCTGCTTCGTTTTCTTTACCGCTTCCTTATGCAGAATTACAGGACAAGACAAAAAAGCCGGCAGGCGGGTGTACGTGAATCTTACAGTTCCGCCGATGCTTTACGCAACTGGGGCAGGCGCCAGTTGAAGCGCATGGCTATGTCACTAAAACAGAGGGTGGATGCAGTTAATATCTTTAAGAAGGAAGAAAATGCCGTGGAAGTATACCATTCACTGCTTGCCGCAGCCGTAAAGAGAGGCGCTGCGAGACCCGTCGGCCAGACAGCCCACAAATTTCAGGACAGGATACTGGCTGTTTTCCCACACCATAAAAAGGAAGCAAACAACATCTTTTATTCTTTTGTAGAGGAACTGTATGCCGGGCGTATTACACCGCCCGAGAAACTAAACTCACTGCGGATGGAACTCTCCAGAGTTAAAAAGGAGAAAAAAAGCGGCCGGGACAATCCGGCAGACAATATATAATGCATCATAAGGCCTGCTCTCTCTTGAGCAGGCCTTTGCATGTCTTTTATTTCCGCTTTCGCTTTAAAAGGCGCCTAAAACCGCTTAGATAGCTGCCGTTCATAAAACAAATCAAAGCATCAAGGGTTTCGAAATCAAGGCGCCCGCCGCTCATCATGGCCAAGCCGCGCAGCGGCATATCCAAAGCAACAGCCTGCATCATCCGCAGCTGGTCTTTGTTGCCGCCTGTCCTTTTTATAATTTCTTTTTTTACCTGTCTGTATAAAAGGCGGCCGATCAGGTTCCTTCTGGCTTCTGCAAGGGTGGAATTGCGATGGTACCGCCTGTGCGGTGCGGCCTTGCTTAATTTCCTGCCCAGCAGGCGCTCAAAATCCTCCCTGGTTATTTCCCAGTTTGCCTGCGGTTTGTAATAGACGGCAGGCTCTTTTTGGAAGCCTGTCTCCGGCAGGTCCGACTGCACATAAATCTGTTTTTGCAGGCGTATATCCCGGCTGGAGGCTCCTACAAGGAGCAGAAAATTGCCGCTTTTTACCCGCCAGTTCCCAAGCCTGACATCATAATAGGCAAAGGAACGCTTGTCCAGAACAAAATTAACTGTTTTCTCCTCTCCGGGTTCAAGATTAATTTTTGCAAAACCCTGCAGTTCCTTTTCCGGGCGGAAAACGGCGGGTTCCGGCTCCCGGACATAAAGCTGAACCACTTCCATACCCGGCAGCCAGCCGGTATTTTTTACCGTTACTTTAACGTTTACTTTTTCGCCGGCAACTATTTCGTCTTTGTCAACCTCAAGTCCGGTATAAGCAAAAGAAGTATAAGAAAGGCCGTGGCCAAAGGGAAACAGCGGTTCAACACCGGCTGTGTCATAATACCGGTAGCCCACATAAATGCTTTCCCTGTATTCCACCCTTTCCGGTCCCATTGGGAAATAGCGCGCTGCGGCATAGTCTTCCCCGGAAGCGGGGAAGCTTTCCGGCAGCCGCCCTGAGGGGTTTACTTCTCCCAGGAGCACATCCCAGACAGCCGCCCCTCCTGCTTCTCCCGGCAGGTAAGCTTCGACAACGGCAGCCACCTCAGCCAGCCAGGGCATCAGCACCGGGGCTCCGTTATATAACACAACTGCCACATTGTCGTTTACTTTGGCTATCTCGCTTATCAGGCGGTTGTGGCTGCGGGGAAGCTGCAGGTGTGTACGGTCATACCCTTCTGATTCGTATTCCGCCGTCAACCCCGCCATGATAACGACTGCGTCGGCTTTTTTTGCCTTTTCCACGGCATCCGCCAGAAGCTGTTCGCTAACTGCGTCGCTGTCAACCCGGTACCCTGGGGAATAGGTTAAATTAGCCAGCAGTTTTACCGCTGCATCATAAGCGTTTTCCAGCTGCAGGGGGTTGACCAGGGAACTCCCGGCACCCTGGTAGCGCGGTTTTTTGGCAAATTCACCGATTAAGGCAATGCGCATGTCTTTAGCCAGGGGAAGAAGCCCGTTTTTGTTTTTCAGCAGCACCATGCTTTCTGCCGCAGCTTTCCTTGCCAGCCGGTGGTGGGCGGCCCGGTCAAAGACGAAACCTTGTTTCTTGTGTTCTGCAGCTTTAAAAATCAGTGTCAGAAGTCTTCTTGCGGTATCATTCAGAACTTCTTCCGGCAGGGTACCGTTTTCCACCGCTTCTACCAGCAGGCGGTCATTTAGGCCGCCGCTCGCGGGCATTTCCAGATCCAGCCCTGCCATAAGTGCCCGCACACGGTCATTCACGGCTCCCCAGTCAGACATGACAACACCGTCAAATCCCCACTTGTCCCGCAGGATACCGGTTAAAAGCTCCCGGTGTTCCGTGGCGTAAATACCGTTAACTTTATTATAGGCGGCCATGACTGTCCAGGGTTTTCCCTTCCGGATTGCCCTTTCAAAACCGGCCAGGTATATTTCATGAAGAGCCCTTTCATCAATGACAGCATCAATGGTGAGCCTGTTCTTTTCCTGATTGTTTGCCGCAAAATGCTTGACGCAGGCGCCGACTCCCACAGACTGCAGTCCTTCAATCAGAGCTGCAGCCAGTTCCCCTGAAAGGTAAGGGTCTTCCGAATAATACTCGAAATTGCGTCCGCACAAGGGTGACCTTTTAATATTCATGGCAGGTCCCAGAAGCACGGCAACGCCCGCCTCCTGGCATTCCTCGCCCAGGGCGCGGCCGACTTCAAACAACAGACCGGTGTTCCAGCTGGCGGCAAGTCCGACCCCCGTCGGAAAGCAGGTGGCCGGGTAGCTTTCGGCCAAATTTTGTTCTCCGCTGCTTTTTTCCTTGCGCAGTCCGTGGGGGCCGTCTGCTGCCATCACCGGAGGTATGTCATGCCGGGCAAAGCTCTTCAGGTGCCAATTGTCTGCCCCTGAACAAAGTGCAGCTTTTTCCTGCAGGGTCAACTTCTTTAAGACCGATTCAACCCTGGCGCTTTTGTCCAATCAAACCCCTCCTTTTGCTGGAAGTGTTGTATAATTTTATTATAAACCATTTGCAGCCGGGCGTAACTAAAAAAAAACTGCCGTTTGGCAGTTGACCGTTAACAGGAATGATTGCCGGCACTGTTAAGACAGGCGGTTAGAAATTTTCCTGCAAATACTGCAGAAGACGCTCGTATTCTTCCTCCGTTAACATTTCGGGGGATTTTTCCAGCATTCTTTTGATGTGCTCCTGCCATTCGGCGTCTTCGCGCTGCCGGGTTACGCGATCCAAACTGTGGCACTGATTGCAGTGGGTACTGACAAGTTCCTCGCCCGACAGCTCCCGTACCTCTTCCTTTTGCTCCGGCGTTTCCCTGCCGGTGCATCCTGCCAGTAACAGCACCACGGCAAATAAAAGCACAAGTAAAAGTGAAGGCCCTTTTTTAAGCAATGCGCAAATCACCTCCAGCCCCGTACCAACTTAATCTTCTGCGGTAAGAGGCAAAATCCTGCAGAATTTTATTAAAAAAGCCTGCATCAAAAAAAAGTTTTGCGGGAAAAAGAAGGAAATTTTTATTTTTTGTAGAATAGAAAAACAGGGATCTAAAAAAACAGCCGGCTTAGAGCCGGTGAGATAAAGTTCGGAAAGGGTCTCCTATCCGAAAAGGCAAACCTGCCGAAAGGCAGGGGCGCAAAGCCATGGGTCTAAGGGATTTATCCTATGATCGCCAGGCTGCCGAAGAACAGGAGTCTTTGTTATTTCTTGAGCAAAGCTTCAGCTTCGGCTGAAGCTTTTGTTGTTCGGCTGGTATAGGTTACCCTCCGGAAACGCGGGGGTAAAGATGAAAAAAAGACTATCCAGAATAATTGTAATTGTCCTGGCAATGCTTATTTGTGCGAGCAGTGCCTTGGCAGTGCAATATTTGCCGCAGCAGGGGCAGGGACAACAAGCTGCGAAAGCAGGCGGCGTCCCGGCGGAAGCGGCTTCGAGTGGAAGCGCGGAAGCGGGAACGGTTTCCGCGGGGAAAGAGATTCAGGAGCCCGAAAAAACCGCTCAAATGACTGCGGAAACGGTAGAAGAAAATGATGCAGAAGAAAATGATACTGCCGTTATAGATGCCGGAGAAGAGAACACAGTAGAAGAAAATGATGCCGTCGCAACAAAAGCCGGAGAAGGAAATGAGAATGAGGAGCCGGCTCAGGAGCTTGTTTCCGCCGCAGCAAAAGCGGACAAGCCTTCGGAGCTTATGGCAGCGGAGACAGAAACAACAGAAAAAAGCACCCCGTCCGTTCCTTACAGACTGAGTGAGGGCGTCCGGTACAGCTTTTTGTCGACTATTGCAGTCAAAAGCACCGGTGAGACAGCGGCCAGAAATATTCGCCTGCAGGTGCCGCTTGTTACAGACGACTCTCCCTACTTTGAAATTCTGCAGGAAAGCTTTCCCTTGGAGCCTGAGGAGATAAACATAGTCGACGGTACGCGGATAGGGCTTTTCAGACTTGGCAACCTGGAACCCGGAGAGGAATTCAGGCTGCAGATCCGTACCGTAGTAAAAACGTTTAAGATTGACTTTTTTGCCGATTACGTACCCGGGGAAAAAGGAGTTATTGCTGCCTACCTGAACCCTGCAGCAGGCATTGAAAGTACAGACATGCAGATTGTGAGCATTGCCGAACAGTTAACGGCGAATCATGCTTCAGACTGGGACAAGGCGTACAGCATTGTCAAGTGGGTTGCTGCAAGTCTGAACTACAGCGACAGTGCCGCAAACCGCAACCAGGGCGCACTGGCGGCATTGCAAAGCGGGAGTGGAGTTTGCGAAGATTATGCAAAATTAAGTGTGGCACTGGCCAGAGCCGCAGGCATTCCGTCCAGGGTGGTATACGGCTATACGGACAGCGGCAGCAGTTGGCCGTCCAATGCAGCTTTTCCCCTGCGGGGATACCGCCATGCCTGGGCCGAGTTTTACCTGGCCGGCCGGGGCTGGGTCCCGGCGGACCCCACACGCAGCAATTCTTCGCGGCTGTATTTTGGGACATTTCCCCATAACCGCTATATTGTCCAGAACTACAGTAATGCCTCAATGAAAGGCACTTTCAGCGGCGGAAACATTTCTGTCAGCTGGGAAGATTCAGTTGAATAGCACCCCTATCACCCCCAAGTGATAGATCCCAAATGAGCCGGACAAAAGTCCGGCTCCCTTTTTTTGTTTAGTTTATTGGATTTCAAATTGTTGTGACCTGGGGTTTTTTATTATGTCAACAAGTTCCCCCTTTACTATCAAGCGCACCGAAAGATCGGTAATGATGCAGGTTGTCAGCGTAATTTCCGGTTTGCCGGTTGAATCGATCACGCTCCAGTCACGGCTGTGAGTGACAAAATTGTCTGTGACGGCGTATACATAAGTTGTGTCACCGAATGTCAGCTTTATTTCATCGCCGGGTTCCAGTTTGTCGATATGCAAAAAATAGGATCCGCTGCGGGCCCTGTGGGAAGCAATGGCAACATTACCGACTTCGGGATGACTGCTCTGCGGGTAGAATCCGGGGCCCTTTTTTAAAGTATCTTCCGTTATCCCGTGGTCCACAACGGCCTTTACCTTCAGTTTTTCTATTTCCAGCAAGCCCAGGTAGTTGGGCAGTCCTTCTTTACTGTCTTCTTCTTTTTCAACTTGAGGGAAAGAAGCTTTTTTGTCCTCTGCCGCATTCTCTGAATTGTTCAGCGGTTCATGCAGCATGGCCAAGGCCTTCCTCTGAT
The DNA here is from genome assembly GCA_002385745.1 of Firmicutes bacterium UBA3936. Taxonomy (GTDB): domain Bacteria; phylum Bacillota; class Dethiobacteria; order Dethiobacterales; family Dethiobacteraceae; genus DTU027. Next base: position 279 of record DGEC01000043.1, on the reverse strand, counting down.
GGTAGGCTGCGTATCCCCATTGATAAATAGGCCTGGAAAGCACAAGCAGGCCGGCAATAATCAAGAACAGGCCAAGGTTTCTAAGCGTAAAAAGGTTTCTTATTGCTGATATTCTGATATTTTTCAGTGAAGTAATCTTCATGGCGCAGTCACCTCCGCCCTTTGCTTAATATTATAAACGCAAAGTAAAAATATGAAAACCTGTAAAAATATAAATTGCTTAATCCGCCCGCGGCCGGCTGTTTTGAAAGCGCCCGTTAGTGTAAAATTACTTTAGGT
>DGEC01000116.1 GCA_002385745.1 Firmicutes bacterium UBA3936 | reverse complement strand
CCTAAAGTAATTTTACACTAACTCGCCGCTTCCTGCGGCAGTATATTTGCCGGCATTTTGGTTACAATAAAAAAAGCAGGGTCTGTAGCGGCCGAGCCAAGATCTTTGCAGGGTCTTGCGGCTCTGCACGGGTCGGCCAAAGGTCGGCGTCAGGTCAGGTGGGTTTGACGCCGGCCGGCGGGAAGAGCTGCAGGCGTCTCATTGCTTGTCCCGCAAGCCGGCTGCCGCCGGTTCAGCAGGGACGGTCCGGATGTCTGCAGTTCGAGCCAAGACAGTCACATGTGCAGGCAAGCCCTCCTGTGTATTACTTATTATACAGGGGTTTCCGGCGGCCTAAGGCGGCCGGAGGCTCGGTATGGACGTGTGCCTGTCGGGCAAAGGTTGACTGATGTTGCGGCCGGATCGCTTCTGCCGCAAGGCACAGGCGGTTCGCTCCGGGATGTCTTTCAGCCGGCGCGCAGGTCGCTACGGGCTCTGCCTTATCTGTTATAAAAAAGTTTTATATTAAAAATACGTCACCATCTCAAAAAACAGGACACTTTTTCCCCTTCCGGAGACTGCAAAGAGTTAATCTGCCGCCGGATAACCCGGGTTATTGTCTGTTTTTTTTATTTAGTGCCGGAAGCAGGCGCCAAATTTCCCGGGACTTCGCACGCCTGCTGTTGTAAAATTAAAGCGAAGCAAGGAGCAAGTCTGATGAAACTTCCGGCTGCGGGTAAAATCGTTCTTATACTGACAATAGCGGCATATCTCTTCCTGCTTGTACAGGGCATCTTAACCTTGCGCTTGTTTCTTTCCCGTTACATTTTTTTTACAGTTGTTTCAGGAAGCATGGAGCCCGCTCTGAAGACAGGCTGTCTTATTGCCATTAAAAGAGACAACCACAGTATTTACAGGCCCGGTGACATTATTACCTATGAAGATAACGGCCGCTATATTACTCACCGCGTCATCGACACCATTTACGACGGCCGGTTCCTTTACCGTACCCGGGGAGACGCCAATCCCCTGCCGGACCCGCAATTGATTCCCCACAACTCTGTAATTGGCAGTGTTGTGTTTGTCGTCCCTCCCTTTGTCAAATCCCTCAGGCAATTTTTTCGTTCCCGCTTTTGTCTTTTGTTGTTAATCATCCCCCTGCCGTTAATAAGACTGAAAAGGGAAAAAAGAAGCCGGCACATTACTCCCAAAAAGAAAAGGAAGTATGCCGACGCCGACTATAGCCTCCTTAGAAATACAAAAAGGAGATAAAGTTTGCTCTACTGGCGCGCATCTGTCTCCCTATATTGGCCACCCTCAGGGTGGCACTTTTTTTCTGCCGGCAGTCACTGCTGTTTGTCCTTCCCGGGCGGCTCCTTTTGTCCTGACAGCAAAAAGACGCTCAAGGCGTCTTTTTGCTGCTGTATGATTATTTTGCCCTCTTGCTCTCGGTAACCCAATCGAGATCCGACCTGGCCTTGCCAAATCCCGGATCGGACGTCATTACCTGCTGAGGAGGTGCCGCCTTCGGATCGTAGCCTTCTCTTTCCGCCATATGTCTCAATTCTTCCTCGGTAGGCGGCTGCTTCTGTTTTTCCTCCCACTTCTTCATGCCCTCGGGGCTGGCATAATAGACAAAACGCTCCAGCGCAAGTTCTATCATTCTCTCCGCGCTCGGATAGGGTACGATCAGGAACTGTTCATTTTCAATGCCCCTCTTCAGCCATACCGCCAGGACGCGGGGATCCATTCCATGGGCATGAATCGAGGCCAGGAATTTCTGTGTTTCCTCGTTTACGTTGTAACCGGTGTTTTTGAGATGCTCGGGCCGGTTTTTCAAAGCTGTCTCGTAAATCCGCGACCTGATGTTTGCGGGGCAGAGTACCGAGACGCCGATGCCATACGGCTTCAGGGCGACAAAATAGCTTTCCATAAGATTAAGTACGGCAGCTTTGGCAGCGGAATACGGGGCCGTCATCGGTCCGGCGCCGAAAGCGCCCCAGGAGGCCGTGGCAGCAATATGGCCGCCTTTTCCGGCTTTAATCATGCGCGGCACAAATGTAACAAGGCCGTTGACGACACCGCCGAAGCAGACTCCCACTACCCAGTCATAATCGTCATAGGTCGATGCTTCAGCCGGCCCGAAAACGTTAACGCCGGCAGTCAGAACCAAAAGATCCGGAGTGGAGCCGAAAACTCTTTCCACCTCATCGGCCGCCGCCGCAAACCCTTCCCTGTCTGTTACATCAAGTTTTATTGCGTGTACCGGTGCGCCTTTTTCCTTGAAATAAGCCATTGCTTCCTCAAGATGGTCATCGCGGACGTCGGCAATGACGACTTTCATGCCTGCTTCGGAGAAAATCTGTGCCTGTCCAAAACCTGCGCCCGAAGCACCGCCTGTGATGAAGGCAATTTTCCCTGCAAAATCCTTCATATTCTTCCCTCGCTTCTTAGTAATATTTTTCAAATAAAAGTATATCATTTTCCGCCCGCCGACTCAATAATTTTCCCTGCTTTGTCCGGCGGCTTCCGGCGGGTCAACAATCTAGCGCCAGGCTTTCAGGCGGCTCTTAAGCAGCGCCAGACCCAGCCTAAGCTCTTCAACCCGCAGGAAGTATGCCAGGCAGAAATAAAGGCCTGCGCCGCCGGCGATTACCAGTCCCAGGGAAAGGGCCTGGCGGAGGAAACCCTCTGCCGCCAGGTACGGCAGCGCCGGCCGGACAGCGGCTCCCATCAGCAGGGAAGCTATTCCCGTTTTCCAGAGGGTGTCAACCAAACGGTAGCCGCCAAAGGGCCCGATCCTTCTCCGCAGCAGGTATCCCATGCCGGCCGCCCCTACATAAAGAGAAATGGCCGTCCCCAGGGCAATGCCCCCGTGGGCCAAAGGCTTCATCAAAAGCCAGTTAAGAATTATATTCAATATTACTGTAAAAAAGGTAAAAACCATGGGCGTCAGCGTGTCTTTATCGGCATAAAAAGCCCTGTTAAAAAGCAGCATAATCCCCATGGGCAAAAGCCCGAGCGCGTAAAAACCCAGGGCATAAGCAACATTTAAAGTATCGGCAGGCAAAAATTTGCCGCGCTCAAACACCAGGCGGACAATAGGTTCCCGTAGTACAATCATCCCAACCATCATGGGGAATACCAGGGTAATTATCAGCCCAATACCCTGCCGCAAAGTTTTCTTAAAAGCGTCCAGGCTGTCTTTATTAAACTGCTCCACCAGTGCCGGGTAAATAACAGTCAGAAGAGCAAGTACAATAATATTATTGGGCAGCATGTAAACCCTGTTTGCATAGTTGAGGGCCGAAACACTTCCTTCCGCCAGCAGGCTGCCGAAAGACTTGTCAATCAGTGTCTTCAGCTCTACTGTAATCCCGCCGACAATTACAGGCGGTAAAAGCCAGGCCATCTTTTTTAGACCGGAATGATTAAGCAATAGCCGGCGGCGTCTGAAGACACCGTAGCCGGCGGCGGCGGGAACCTGAATCAAAAACTGAAAGGCATAGCCGGCCAGGGTCGCCCAGGCCAGCCCCGTAATTCCGAAGCGCACACCGGCAAAAAGGGCTGCGGCTACTATAATCAGGTTATGAGGGTAGGCGACAATTGCCGGCAAAAAAAAGTTCTTTTTTATATTCAAAACGGCTGAAGACAGTCCGCTTAGGCCCATAAACAAAAGCCCCGGCAGCATGATGCGGGTCATATTTACGGTAAGCTCAAGTTTGCGGCCGGAAAACCCCCGCGCCAGAACCGGTACCACCAGGGGAGCAAAGGCCAAAAGCAGCCCGCAGACAACAACTAAAATTGCCGCCAAAATTATATAAACCGTGTAGGCAAAGGCATTGCCTTCTTCTTTGTTGTGCAGATCGCCGTAAACGGGAATAAAAACTGTTTTCACGGCATCATTAATGGCTACAAACAAAACTGTGGCAATGGAAACAGCCATAAAATAAGCATCCGTCTCCAGAGATGAACCAAAGCGATAGGCAATGGAAGATTCCCTGGCAAAGCCAAGCAGACGCGAAATAAAGAGCAGTATGGTAACCATACCCGCCGACTTAACAAGTGACCGTCCCGTCGTCATGGCAACTCTTCCTTCTTTGCTAAATACAATATAGAATGCCCCCATTTATGCCAAATTAAACACTGCCAGCAGCAGGGGATACAAGAGCATAATAATTCCCGCTGCCAAAACACCAAAAAGAATTATTACAAAGGCCTCCCGGGTCGGGATGCGGAAAAAACGGGCGGCTACGCAGGCTGTCCAGGCTCCCGTAGTCGGCAGGGGAATGGCAACAAAAATAAAAAGCGCGTATTTGCCGTACTTGGCAAACAGTTCTTTCTTCTTGCTGACTTTGCGGATTAGCATTTTATAAACAGGAGCTGTAATCCTGTTGCGCGCCAAAAACCCCTCCAGGTGTTCAAGCACCAAAAGCCAGGGGTATATAATTACTATATTGCCAAGATAACTGACGACAAAGGCTTCCCACCACGGCATGCCAAGGGAAATGCCAAGGGGCAGCCCTCCCCGGAGTTCCACAACCGGCAGGGCGGACAACAAAAACACTTTTAAGTAGTCCATATCATCTCTCCCAGAACAACTCCGCTGCGCAGCGCAGCAAATTAACACCAAAATTTTATTCTGCCGTCGCATAACCTTCCGGATTCGCTTGCTGCCAGCGCCAGGCATCCCGGCACATCTCAGCCAAAGTCTTCCCGGCCTTCCAGCCCAATTCCCGGTATGCTTTGCCCGGGTCGGCATAGCAGATATCTATATCACCCGGGCGCCTGCCGGTAATTTCATAAGGAATGGCAATCCCGGTCACCTGCTCAAATGTCCGTACCAGCTCCAGCACGCTGTATCCCACACCCGAACCCAGGTTGTAAATATGAACGCCCGGGGAACTTTTTGTTTTTTCCAGCGCCCTGACATGACCTGCGGCCAGATCCATCACATGAATATAATCCCTGACTCCGGTGCCGTCGGGAGTATTATAGTCGCCGCCAAAAATGTAGAGACGCTCCCTTTTACCCGCTGCCACCTGGGTGATATAAGGCATCAGGTTGCTTGGAACCCCGGCGGGATCCTCCCCCAAAAGTCCGCTTTCATGGGCGCCCAGGGGGTTAAAGTAACGCAGCAGTACTACCGACCAGCCTTTATTTGCCTTTGCAGCATCCGTCAAAATCCTTTCGCTTATTGCCTTTGTTTCCCCATACGGGTTTGCCGCCGGCAAAAGGAGCATGTCCTCCCTGAAAGGCACCTTGTTCGGCCCGTAAACGGTGGCCGAAGAACTGTAAACAAAATGCTGCACACCGTACTTCTGGCAAGCCCCGGCAAGCACCATAGTACCGACAACATTATTATAGTAATATAAGAGAGGCTTTGCCACCGACTCCCCGACCGCCTTAAAGCCGGCAAAATGAAGTACACTGTCTATTTTGTTTGCGGCAAACAAGCCGTCCACCGCCGCCGCGTCCGTTACATCAAGGCAGTAGAAGGCGGGTTTTTTACCTGTAATACATTCTATCCTTTTTATGGCTTTCGCACTGCCCCTGCATAAATTATCGGCAATAATTACCCGGTAGCCCGCTTCAAGCAAGGCAACACAGGTATGGGATCCAATATAACCGGCTCCTCCGGTGACCAAAATCGCCATAAAGCCACCCCAAACAAAATTACTTGCTGTTAAATTATACTATAAAAACAGTAAAAAAACGGTTGCCTGCAAGCAAGACAGCCGTTTTTTTGTTGCTTCGTTGCTTTAGGCGGTTTTTGTCTCGTGTTCCCGCTTGCTTTCCCGCCAAAAACGAGCCAGCGCATCAACAAGCAAACCTGCCAGAATCAAAAGGAAACCTCCCCACAGATGACCGGTGGGCTCTTCCTTTAGTATCAGCAGGGTAAGAAAGAGAGAAAGGGGAAGATTTGTCACACCGATTAGCGCCGCACGGTTGGATCCGATGAGGCCCACGCCTTTAAGGAAAAAGATTGTACCGACAAGTGATGTAACTAATGCCAGTATAAAGCCGAATTTCATGCCGGCAACTGCAGACAGGGGCTGCAGCCCTATCAGCGGAATCATAAGCAGGCAGGCGGCGAAGCAGCCGCCTTGCGCATAAAAGGCAACTTTTAACGGGTCGCCCTTGGATACACGCCCGCTGTACAGGATATAAAATGCCTGGGCCGCCCCCGATCCCAGGGCCAGTATAATTCCCCAGACATCGCCGGGAGACCCCTGCGGCCGCGTCAGCACATAAACGCCGGACAAAATAAACAGGAGTGTTACTATATCCAGCCAGTGCAGCCTGACCTTGTAAATAAGGTAATTGGCCAGCAGCACAAAGGCGGGGTGGCAGAAGAAAAGCATGATGGTGTAAGAAGCCTGCAGGCGCTCCATGCTCAAATTCATCAAAGTGTATGTGAGGAACATTCCCAAAGCGCCAAGCAAAATATAACGGATGATTTCACCCTTTTCGGCCCTGTATTTCTCCCTGCCCCGTATTAGAGCAAAGACAATATATAAAAGGAAAGCACAAATCCCCTGCCAGACAACCAGGGCCAGGGGAGTAGCCCCTTCTGCGTAGGCGGTTTTTATCCAGACCGGATTTAATGCTCCGGAGATTACAAAGATTAAAACAAAAATAACTCCCACTTCTTCACCTGCTTTACAGTTAATTGCGTTCCGGACAAAACAGACATATATATACCTTTATTATTATATACACGACAAAGCCGTTAGGCAACCCGCACTTGTCTTTAGGCAAAGACGGAAATTTCGGCTGCCTTGCCTGGAGACCCTGCCTGCCACTATCTTCCGGCATCAATGCCTTTACTTTTGCGGCGAAAAAGTGTATAATATTATTCGCTTATCGGGCCATTAGCTCAGCTGGTAGAGCATCCGACTCTTAATCGGAGGGCCGTAGGTTCGATCCCTACATGGCCCACCAGGCCATAATGGGGTGTCGCCAAGCGGTAAGGCACGGGACTCTGACTCCCGCATTCGCAGGTTCGAATCCTGCCACCCCAGCCATCAGAACTACAAAAGCCCCGGAGACATCTCCAGGGCTTTTTAGCATTGCCTTTCGGCCGGACATGGCCGCCCTAAAAAATATTAAAATATATTAAGAAGAAAGAGACCAACCTGCAGGAGGAACCTGCCCTTATCACCTGGAATACTCATGTATTAAAATGCAGTACTTGGCTGCTCTATAATACGCGGCACGCGGCTGCCCAGGAGATGACTTAAAATGGTTGCTAAAAGAAGACCGGTAAACAAAAAGACTGTAAAACACAGGGGGAAAGGCAAAATTCTTTTCTACCTCTGCCTGATTCTGCTTATAGCATTAGTTGTTTATCTGAACCGCGGCACTCTGCACAGCCTGCTTTGGCCAAAGGAAACTATTGCCGGACAGAGCAACGATGATGCGGAGCCCGGCGGACCGGATGAAACTGTCGATGCGCCCGACATCAAGGAACCAAAAGAAGAAGATGATGATGAAGAAGAAGCGGACGAAGTTCCCGAACCGGACGAATACCTGATCCTGGTGAACAAGGACATCAGTCTGCCTGCCGATTATAAACCGGAAGACCTGACAGTACCCAATGTCCGCTTTAGTTTTGCCGGGCCGCACGAAAGGCAGCAGCTAAGAGTGGCAGCAGCCACCGCGCTGGAAGAGCTTTTTGCAGCGGCTGAAGCAGAAGGCTACTACTTATATGCAGTCTCGGGTTTCCGCTCCTACCAGTTGCAGGAATCGGTTTACAACCGTCATGTCAGCACAAAAGGCCGGGAATACGCCGATAAAATCAGCGCCCGGCCGGGGCACAGCGAACACCAGACGGGACTGGCCATGGATATTTCCTGTCAAAAAGTCGGCTTTGACCTTGTTGAACGCTTTGCCGAAACAGAGGAGGGAAAATGGGTAGCCGAAAACGCCCATCTTTACGGCTTTATCATCCGCTATCCCAAGGGGGCCGAGGACATTACCGGCTACAATTACGAACCCTGGCACCTGCGCTATGTGGGCAAAGAAGCCGCCCGCTATATTTATGAAAACGGCCTCGTTCTGGAAGAATATCTTGAACAAAAAAGCAGGGAATAATGAATTGCCGTATTCAATTATTGACATGATGATCTGCGGCTGCTGAATACCCGGGTATTCAGCAGCCGCCTTCTATTATGCATTATCATAAAAGCTTTCACTGGCAACATCCCTGGCTGTATTGTTTTTTGTGATAAAATACTTTGCCCCGTGATCTATAAAAAAACAGCGCAGCTTTAGGGTCCAAAGCTAAAGGGGCACTGCAAACCGACCCTTTAAGCAGTCGCAGCACCCCTTAAATAACTTATTGTTTTCCTGTATACTTATTTATTTATGTTTATTACAGAACGGCGCTTATCCTGCCTTTTCCGTTTTTTCAACAAACTCGTAATTTCCGGCAGGCGTCGGTTCTGCGACGATCATTCTCTCGTGGAATTTCTCCAGGGATGAGCGGTGGCCGATGGAAATAATGGTGGTGTCTTTCATTCTTTCTAAGAGCATGTTGTACAGTACTTCTTCGGACGGCTCATCCATGGATGACGTTGCCTCATCAAAGAACAGGTAATCCGGCTTGTAAAGCATGGCCCTGGCGATACCCAGTCTCTGCTGTTCACCGCCGGAAAGGACCATATTCCAGTGGGCAACGACATCAAGCCTGTTAACAAATTCTCCTAAATCCACGTCCTTCAGCGCCTGGATAATTTCTTCCCGTGAATATTTCTCCGGCGGTTCGGGATAGCTTACAGCCTCTGCCAGAGTACCGATGGGAATATAGGGCTTCTGCGGCAGCACAATGACTTTCTTGCCTTTCGGTATCAGCACATCGCCTTTACCAAAGGGCCACAGGCCTGACATAACTCTGAAAAGCGTGGTTTTCCCGGCGCCGGTTTTTCCTTTGATAAGCACCTTCTCGCCCGGCTTGATAACTACATCTTTTGCTGTAATCATTAACTGGCCGCTCGGCAAATATACTTCCAATTCGGGCAGCGTAATTTGATCCTTATCCTGCTCTTTAATGTAAATCCTTGATTCTTTCAGCAGTGCCTCGGACCTTTCACGGCTGTCGAGGAAACCGGTAAGACGGTTGATTACCGCCTTCCAGGCTGCAAGTCCGGCATAAGCATTTTTAAAATAACTGAAGGTATTGTTAACTGTCTGGTGCGCCATGGAAATCTGCATGATCGCACCGTAGCCGCCAGGCAGTCCCACTGTAAAATATGCCGGCCCCAAGAGCAGTGAAATCAGTACACCTTCCAGGGAACTGTAACCCTGGTTGGCAAAGCCAAACTTCATATTCCTCATCATTATTCTGAACGTGTTGGCAACAACATTGTTAAATACCCCCATGAGGCGCCTGTGTTCAACTTTTTCGCCCCCCAGGAGAGCAATCTGTTCACTGTTTTCCCTGACGCGGACCAAAGAGAAGCGGAAGTCGGCCTCATATCTTGTCTGGTTGTAGTTTAAGCCGATTAATTGTCTTCCGAAGTAGTGGGCAATCAATGTGCCTAAAACCGCCCAAATGATGGAAATCACGATAAAGTAACCCGGGAAAGACCAGTCCCTGCCAAAAAGCATCAGAGGAATTGTATTTGATAAGTTCCAGAGGATAACAAGGAAGGAACCGAGCATTACCAGGTTCTGCAACAAACCAAAGGACATTCCCCAGGTACTCCCGATAAAGGTACTGATATCTTCGGAAATACGCTGGTCAGGGTTGTCGGTCTGGCTGCCTGTGAACTGCATCCTGTAGTAGTTAAAGTCCCTCATCCAGTCCTGTATATATGTAGAAACCATCCATTTTCTCCACCTGAGCTGAATCCAGCCGTCAATATAGCCTTTAACAAGCATATTTGTAATGTTTACCGCAGTAAAAAGGAAGAAGACCAGCAACTGATGCTTCCACATGGCGTAATCGACAAGCGTATAGGCGTTTGTCCAGTCCAGGTACCACTCGTTCATACGGATAATGGCGAGTACAGAAAGAAGCATCATCAGTGTGCTGAGAATTAGCAGCACCCAACTTCCGACGCGGTCCGGAGCCTGGAACCAGTACGGCGTGGCTAACCTCCAGATCTGTTTAAACATCCTTACTATTTTTTTCATTGATCATACCTTCCCTTTATAGTAGTGTTATAGCACCAGCAAGCCGCCTAGATAAAGCGGGCTGATTCCTCTTCGTGTTTTTTGGCCTCTTTGCGGGCAACCGCAAGAATACCTATGAAGGCCGGGACGATAATAATAACTCCGCCAATCATAAGCAGCATTAGATTCTTGTCCTTTACAATTGGCTTTATCGCTCCGGCCGAACCGGCGGCCGGCATACCGGGAAC
>DGEC01000119.1 GCA_002385745.1 Firmicutes bacterium UBA3936 | reverse complement strand
CCGCTTTTCAGAGGTGGAAGCAGCCATACCCGGTTTGCATTAAAAGAGCTAAATAAACGTAGTGTTGTTTGAGTGGTGTGAGGTTCATCTTAAAACCTAAAGTGTCTTGACACTATCGCGGCAGGGTTCAGACTTGTTTTTTAAAAAAAGACAAGCTATAATAGTCAGGAAATAGGTGGTAAAATGAGAATAAGTCTGCTTGGCGAAAGGGAATTAATAAAAAAAATAGCTGCTGTCGTGGGCGGTGTAAACGACAGGGAAGCAGTCGGCATCGGAGACGATGCGGCGCTGACCAGGATTTCGGCGGGCTATTGGCTTGTAACCGCCAAAGACATGCTGGTGGAAGGGGTACATTTTTTATTGCCGCAGACAGCGCCGGCAGATCTGGGGTATAAGTCACTGGCCGTCAATCTCAGTGACCTTGCGGCCATGGGCGCCCGGCCAAAGAATGCCTTTGTCGCCCTGGCGCTTCACCCGGAAACGGACAGTGAATTTGTCCTTGACTTTTTCAGGGGAATGAAAGAACTGGCCATGCAGTTTGATGTAGCGATAAGCGGGGGGGATCTTGTGCAATCCCCCGGCCCTTTGGCGGTAAGCGTTACCGTGCAGGGAGAGGTGCTGCGGGAAAAGGCGCTGCTGCGCAGCGGCGGTTTGCCGGGAGACGTCCTTTGTACCACGGGTCCCTGGGGCGCTTCCGCAGCCGGCTTACTGCTGCTGCGGGAAAACTATAATTGCCCGGAAGATGTGCGCGAAGCGGCCCTGCAGGCTCATTTCCGGCCCCGCCCGCGGGTTGAGGAAGCTTTGTGGCTGGCAAAGAGCGGCGCGGTCAGGGCCGCTATTGACCTTTCCGACGGACCTTTGAAGGATATTCTGGAGATTATGGATGCAAGCGGCTGCGGCGCGCAGTTTTTTGCGCGGCAGATTCCTGTACACCCGGCGGCGGTAGACGTAGCCCGGCTGGCCGGACTGGAACCGCTGGAACTTGCTTTAAACGGCGGTGAGGATTACGAATTACTCTGTGCGGTGCCTGAAAGAATCTTTGACGGCTTGGCCTGTGAATATGCGGCCCGTTTTGGCACCCCCCTTTATCCCTGCGGAACTCTGACGGAAAAAAAGGACTTGGAAATGATTACAGGCGGGGGAAAACGGGAAAAAATAAGCTTTACAGGCTACCGGCATTTTTGAAGGTGAAAAAATTGCACTTTGCCAACTTGCAAATAATAACCTGCAGCGCCGAAGAAACTAGAGAGCTTGGCAAAACTGTCGGGCGCGTGCTGTTTCCGGGAGCAATAATTTTGCTAATCGGAGAACTGGGAACGGGCAAAACCGTTTTTGCCGGCGGCGTGGCAAGCGGCCTTGGAGTAGCCACACCGGTCACAAGCCCTTCCTTCACGCTGCTTAATGTCCATCAGGGAAGATTGGCATTTTACCATTTTGATTTGTACCGTCTCGATTCGGAACAGGACCTGCTGGAAATAGGCCTGGATGAATTATTAACCGCGGATGGTGTCTGCCTTGTGGAATGGGCGGACAAATTCCCGGATTTTTTTACTGAGCCTGCCTTAAGGGTAAAGATTACGGCGGAGGGTCCGGACAGGAGGCGTTTTTACTTTGCCGCCGGCGGGGATGACTATGCCGCAATTATGGCCGAGCTTGAGACAGGAGGATGAAAGCTTGTTAGTTCTGGGTATTGATACCGCCACGCTTGTTTGCAGTACGGCGGTGGTATCGGAGGAAAAATTAGTAGCAGAATATACTCTACAGGTAAAAAAGACCCATTCTGAAAGGCTCCTGCCGTTTATTGCCGCCATGCTGAAAGATGCAGGCATTGATCTTGGCAGTTTGGATGGCGTTGCCGTGGCAGCCGGCCCCGGTTCTTTTACGGGTTTGCGGATCGGCATAGTTACCGCCAGGGCCTTGGGACAGGCCTTGGAGGTGCCCCTGTGCGGCGTTTCCACCCTGGAAGCTTTGGCAGCCCAGCACCCTCTTTTTAACGGCATCATTTGCCCTATCCTGGATGCCAGGAGGAATCAGGTTTATAACGCTCTTTTTCAGGGCGGGCGTAAATGCCGGCGCCTGACGGAAGACAGGGCAATATCTCTTGCCCGGCTGCTGGCTGAATTGGGCAAAAGGCAGGAGGATGTTTTGTTTATCGGCGATGCTGTGCCTGTGTACCAAGAGACGGTAGCGGATGCCCTTGGGCCAAGAGCCTGTTTTATGCCGCAGGAATCGGCCATTTGCCGTTCGGGAGCGGTGGCCCGGCTGGGGCTTGCTAAAATTGCAGCCGGCCGCGGCTGCACATGGCGGGAATTAAAGCCCAACTACATCCGCCGCTCGCAGGCTGAAATAAAGCTGCAGGCGCAAGCTGCGGGGGGAGATTAATCTGGACATTGCCATTGTGCCCATGAAATTCTGTCATGTTGACAGGGTTAGCGAGATTGAGAAAAGCATTTATCGTACACCATGGTCCAGGCATGCTTTCATCAACGAAATACTTGATAACGAGTTTGCCTTTTATTATGTTGCTCTGGCAGAAGATACGGTGGTTGGATACGGGGGTATTTGGGTTATACTTGACGAAGCCCATGTTACCAATCTGGCGGTAAGCCCCGCCTGGCAGGGACGGGGGATCGGCAAGGCCCTGCTTCAGCATTTAATCAGGGAAGCTGCGCTTTTGGGCGCGAAAAAAATGACCCTGGAAGTGCGGGTTTCAAACCTAAAAGCACAGGCCCTCTACAGAAAATTCGGTTTTGTAGACCGCGGAATCCGGCCTAATTACTATGCGGATGAAGATGCCCTGGTTATGTGGCTTGAAAAATTGCCGGCAGAATTATACGGATAAGGGAAAAGAACTGCAGAAAACAGGGGAATAGGGATGAATAAAACACTGATCTTGGGAATAGAAACTTCCTGTGACGAAACGGCGGCAGCCGTTGTTTCCGGCGGCAGCCGCCTGCACAGCAATATTATTGCTTCGCAGGCGGAACTGCACCGCAAGTACGGCGGGGTGGTTCCGGAAATAGCCTCCCGCCGGCATTTGGAAACCGTTAATTTTGTAATTGAACAGGCTTTAAGCGCCGCAGGCTGCACATTTTCCGATTTGGCAGCCATCGCTGTTACTTATGGCCCGGGACTGGTGGGAGCCCTGCTGGTGGGGGTTAATACTGCCAAAACACTGGCATATGCTTTAGGAAAACCGCTGCTTGCAGTAAACCATATTGAGGCCCACATTGCAGCCAACTATCTTGTACAGGAAATTCAATTTCCTGCCGTCTGCCTGGTTGCCTCAGGCGGCCACACCACCCTGCTTTATCTGGCAGCACGGGGCGAAGCGGAACTTTTGGGGGCGACTCGTGATGATGCGGCAGGAGAAGCATTTGATAAAATTGCCCGGGTGCTTAATTTGGGCTACCCCGGCGGGCCTGCCATTGAACAGGCCGCCCAAAGCGGCAACCCTGAAGCTTTTAGTTTTCCCCGTGCATTCAGCGGCCGGGACGATTTGTTTGAGTTTTCTTTTTCCGGGCTGAAGTCGGCAGTAATAAACACGGTTCACCGGCTGGAGCAAAAAGGAGAAAAAACGCCGGCAGCCGATGTGGCTGCGGCCTTTCAGCAGGCTGTCGTGGAGATACTTGTAGAGAAAACAAGGCTTGCCGCTGCTGAAAAAAAGGTAAAAACGGTTCTTTTGGCCGGCGGTGTAGCTGCCAACAGCTTGTTGAGAGACCGCCTGGAGCAGGTCTTACGGGAAGACGGCCGCAAACTTTTTTACCCGCCGCCTGACCTTTGCACTGATAATGCCGCCATGGTTGCAGCCGCCGGCTGGGACCTTTTCCGGGAGGGTAAATTCGCAGGACTCGACCTGAATGCGGTACCTGTTTTAGACATCTTCCGCCAGGGAGAGTAATTTGCCGTATCCACAGAAGTTGTAATTTATTATGGTAACAACCTGTGGATAATGTGGATAAATTTTAGTAAGACGTTAAAAATGGGCTTGCATATGTGGATAAGTATGTGGATTCTGTGGATTACTCTTATAAAATTCTGCTGTCAAAAGGGATAAAATATTGCAGGAACGGTTTGCAGCGAGCTTTGCCGGACTTTACATAAAGACATTGCATAAATATTTGCCTGTTTTTTCGACAACAAAAAAAACGGGGGATTGATTTAATCCGACAGCAGATTCAGGGGCGGTGTGGCGGTTGAGAGAGCAAATAATATCTCCCGGTCATAAAATAAAAGCGGGATGAAAGGTGGGTCGTCTTTTGCTGGGAGAAATCAAACGCATACATTTTATAGGGATCGGCGGTTACGGAATGAGCGCCCTGGCCCTTGTTTTGCTGGAACTGGGATATTACGTAAGCGGTTCTGACAAGAAGCAATCGGCAATTACGGAGAAACTCAGCAAAAGGGGGGCAGTTGTTTTTCCCTATCACAGTGAGGAAAACATAAAAGGGGCGGAACTGGTAGTCTACTCTACGGCAATCCCGGATGACAACGAAGAAATTGTCGCGGCAAAAAAGACCGGTGTTCCCGTTTGGCACCGTTCCGAACTTTTGGCCCGCTTTATTAACCGGCACTACGGCATTGCAGTTGCCGGGACCCACGGCAAAACAACCACAACGTCAATGCTGGCCGCCGTGCTTATTCAGGGAAAACTTGACCCCACTGCCTTCATCGGCGGGGTGCTGGCCGATTTCGGCGGCAATGCCCGTGCCGGCAAATCAGAAATAGTTCTTGCCGAGGCCTGTGAAAGCGATAATTCTTTTTTACGCTACCGGCCGCGGATGGCTGTCATAACCAATGTGGAAGCCGACCATCTTGAGCATTACCGGGGCAGCTTTGCCCTGCTTTTGCAGGCTTATGAAAAGTTCCTGCACAATATTGTTCCCGGCGGCACAGCCGTTTTATCTGCTGAAGATCACAACCTGGGTAAAATTAAAATGCCGCAGGCTGTAAAAACGGTCACTTTCGGCCTGCAAAAAGGTGACTGGCGGGCGGAGAACATTCGCCTGCACAACTGGGGCAGCAGTTTTCTGGCAGCGGGCCCCTCGGGAAGGCTGGGGGAAATTCATTTGTCTGTACCGGGCAAGTTTAATGTGCTCAATGCCTTGGCAGCCGTTGCTGTGGCCTGGGAACTGCAGATTGATTTTGCAGACATCCAGGCGGGGCTGACCGGATTTAAGGGTGCCGAACGCCGTTTCCAGTTCCTTTTCCGGTATAAGGATATAATGGTTGTGGATGATTATGCCCACCATCCCACGGAAGTGCGCGCCACGCTGCAGGCTGCCCGCTCAGGCCCCGTTCGCCGGGTAATTGTTGTTTTCCAGCCGCATCGCTACAGTCGGACAAAATGGTTTCTTGATGATTTCCCGGAAGCCTTTGCTGCGGCTGACAAGGTTATATTAACAAATATTTATGCGGCCAGTGAACAGCCGCTTGCGGGCGTATCTTCCCGGGAATTGGCTGACCGTATGCGGAAAAGGGGCATTGATGTTACTGAAATTGATGATGTTGAGGAGATTATCAGGTATGCCCTGCCGCTTTTGCAGCCCGGTGATTTGCTGATTACCATGGGAGCGGGTGATGTAACGGAAATTGGGCACAGGCTGGTTAACTGCCTGAAGGAAAAATACCTGTAAAAAGAGGATGCGGCCAAACAGTCGCATCCTCTTTTTACAGGTAAACAAGCTCTGCTTCAATGGTTTTCCCCAGTATTAAAAGGCCGCAGGAATGACGGGGTTCGTGCCGGCGGTCTGTGGGGGAGCCGGGATTAAACAGAAGAATGTTGTCCTTTTTCTGCAGGCAAGGCTGATGGGTGTGGCCGAATACTACAGCGTCGACATTATCGCCGGCAAAGGTCTGCAGCGCACGCTCCGGCGTCTTTGTCCGGTTATAGCCCAGGTCGCCATGAACCAGGCCAATGCGGAACCCGGCCAGTTCCAGGATTTTTTTTCTGCCAAGCAGCTTTTGCAGGCCGGGCGGGTCCATATTGCCCGCTACTGCCTGAACAGGCGCCAAAGTTTCCAGTTCCGAGAGAACCAGCGGATCAACCAAATCGCCTGCATGAAGAATCAGTTCCACATTTTTAAAGACGGTAAAGATTTCAGGCGGCAGGCACCTGGCCCGGGTGGGAATGTGGGTGTCGCTGAGAACGCCAATACGCATGATAACAACCTCCTGCCGTAAATACTATAAGTTTCCTGCTTCCGGTTGCAAAATCCTGCAAACCGCGGGCTGCTGCCGGCAGCCGGTATTATTCCCCGGAAGAGGCAAAAGATGAGCGATTTATGGGCAAGCAGGTAAGTTGTAAAATTAATTTCTGCATTTAACAAAACAATAGAGACTCATGGCACAACCTCTGATATGTTAAAGGTGACTAAACCACAACATAAAGGAGACC
>DGEC01000030.1:28788-38808 GCA_002385745.1 Firmicutes bacterium UBA3936 | reverse complement strand
CATCGAATTAAAACAATTTGTTCATGAAGAGATGAAACGCATCCGGCAAAAAAGATTAAGAGGCAAAGAGTATCGGAATAATGTGCCGCTTTTCAGAGGTGGAAGCAGCCATACCCGGTTTGCATTAAAAGAGCTAAATAAACGTAGTGTTGTTTGAGTGGTGTGAGGTTCGTCTTAAAACCTAAAGTGTCTTGACACTATCGTTCGCCTGCGTCATTGTTTCTGCCGGCAGAAAGATGTGGTATAATGGGAAAAGATTTGAAGGGAGTGATGGCTGTGCAGGTGGTAACCACCCGTAAAGATGCAGATTTTGATGCCTTTGCTTCCCTTGTGGCCGCCTGCAAGCTTTATCCGCAGGCACAGGCTGTCTATCCCGAAAGCACCCGAAGTGACGTTGCAGAATTTATTGCTTTATATAAAGAAAATCTTCCTGCAGCCGCAGAAGTAAAAAGCTTATCCCCGGTTACCCTTTTGATAGCAACGGCTGCAGGCAAGAAAAGTGAAATAGAATTGCTTGCGCAGTGGGAAGGGAAACTGCCGGAAATTCATTTTTACAGCAACCGCAAAGATGAGGTGCCCGATCTTGCTCCAAACAAGCTTGTGACAGCGGAAACGGGGGCAGTAACAACCGTAATGGCGGAAAGAATAATGGAAGAGGGCAGCCATATTTCACCTTTTGAAGCTGCACTGTTTATACTGGGTATTTACTCCGCTACCTGCTGCCTGACTAAAAAGACAACCACAAAAAGAGACGTGGCAGCAGTTTCCCGGTTATGGGCTTATGGTGCCGACCTGCAGAAAGTACGGCCTTTCCTGCCGGTTTTTTGGCTGGAGGCCTTGTCGCTGCCTATAGAAGCAGTAATGTCTGCCCCTGTTAAAAGTATTGAAGAAGATACAACAGTGGAAAAAGCGCGTGAACTGATGATGCGGCTGGGGTATGGCGGGCTGCCGGTTACGGCTTCCGGTGCACTGACAGGCATGATAACCCGCGGTGAAGCTGACCGGGCCTACAGCCACGGTTTTGGACAGTCAGCGGTGAAAGATTTTTGCAGCAGGAATACAATTGTCATTGCTTCCCGGGATACCGTGGGCGAAGCATTAAAGTTGATGGCAAAAAATAATACCGGCCGCCTGCTTGTTAAGGAAAACGGCAGGCTGGCCGGGATAGTCACCCGCTCAGATATAATAGCCACTTTGGGAAGTGCCGGGGCTAAGAAGGAAACAGGAAAAAACAGCCTGCCGCGGGACGGTGATGATTTAACTCCTCTTTTGAAGGAACGGCTGTCCCGCAGAATACAGGGCAGGCTCTTTTTAGTAGGCCAAAAGGCAGACTGGGAAAATGTCCGGGCACATGTTGCCGGAGGTTTCGTCCGTGATCTGCTTTTAGGGCTGCCTTCCTCTGACCTGGATATAGTGGTGGAACCGCATGCCTTGCCCTTTGCCGAGAAGCTCCGCGAGTACTTGGGCGGGCGCCTCGTAACCTATGAAGATTTTGGCACGGCCACGCTTTTCCTGTCCGACGGAAGCAGAATTGACCTGGTGACGGCCAGGCGCGAATTTTATCCCGGTCCCGCCGCTTTGCCGGAAGTAGAAACGGCCGGCTTGAAAAATGACCTTTTTCGCAGGGACTTTACCATAAACACAATGGCGCTTTGTTTAAACGCGCCGCATTTCGGCCGCTTGGTTGATTTTTTCGGCGGCAGTGAAGATTTGGAAAGGGGAATAATCCGGGTTTTATATAATTTAAGCTTTGTCGAAGACCCGCTGCGTGTTTTGCGGGCTGTACGCTTTGAACAGCGTTTTGGGTTCCGGATGGAGCAGACTACACATGCCCTCTTTAAAAACGCTGTCAAAACACGTGTTTTGGAAAAAGTCAGCAAAGAACGCCTGGCTGATGAGTTCTTGCAGGTTTTCAAGGAGCCAAAAACAGCCGGTCTTTTAATAAGATATTTTGAAACCGGTATTGCAGATGTTCTTTTCCCCGGGATCCGCAGCAGCCGGGAGCTGAAAAAGCGCCTTTTTATGCTGCAGGATGCTTTAGGGGATAAAAAAAGCGCGGCAAATGAAAAAATATTGCTGCCTGCAGTATATCTTGCCGCCCTGATGCTGGATTTGCCGTTTCAGGAAGCCCGTCATCTCTGCCGGCGGCTGCGCCTGCCCGGGGATGTGAGAAAGCGGGTTCTTGATGTTTTATCATCTTTACCGGGGTTAAGAAAAGAACTGCAAAACAAAAATGTGCTTCCCAGCCGGCTGGATGCGCTGCTTGGCGGTCAGCCGGAGGAAACCCTGCTTTTGCTGCAGTTGACAGATAATAACGGGGCTGTTGCCGGGAATGTCAGGCGCTACCGTGAAGAAATAAGGAATACTAAAATTATGATCACCGGACGTAACCTCGTGGAGTTGGGCCACAGCCCCGGCCCGTCTTTCGGGCGGGTTTTGGCTGCTGTCAGGGCAGCCCGTCTGGACGGGAGGATTACTACCCGGGAAGAAGAACTGACCCTGGCGGAACAACTATTGCAAACCGGCCGGAAGGAGGGGAATGCCTCTGAGAAATCTGATTAGCGGTTTTGCGGGCAGCGACCTTTTGTATCGCATACCGGCGCTGCTGATTGCCCTGACCTTTCATGAAGTAGCCCATGGTTATATAGCCTACAAATTGGGCGACCCCACGGCCAAACAGTCGGGGAGGCTGTCGCTTAACCCTCTCAGACATATTGATCCGCTGGGCCTTTTGGCCCTGTTGCTGGTGGGATTCGGCTGGGCAAAACCGGTGCCCGTTAATCCCCTTTATTTCCGGAGCGACCGCCGCTACGGACTGTTTTGGGTGGGTCTGGCCGGGCCTTTGGCAAATTTTCTGCTGGCTTTTGCCGCTGCTTTGCTCTTTGTGCTGCTTCCGGTAAAATCGTTTGTTTACCTGAACTTTTTGCAGATGCTGATAATCTATAATGTTTTTTTGGGGGTTTTTAACCTCTTGCCCATTCCTCCCCTTGACGGCTCAAAAGTTCTGCTTTATTTGCTGCCGGCAAGGGCGGCTTACAGTTTCAGCAGGCTGGAGAAATATGGGCCGCCTATTCTGCTCTTGTTGATTTTTTCGGGAATAACAGGCCGTATCCTGTATCCGGCGGCAACTGCAGTAATCAACGCTATTCTTTCTTTTGCCGTTTTTATAAAGAATATCTTTTAATCGAGGCGGCTTGTGAACCTTAAAGCTCCGTCCTTTTATGTGAACGGCAAAAGAACGGCCCGGCAGACAAAAGCGGCTGCTGCAATATGCAATTTTGACGAAAGGAAGTTACAGGTGAAGTATCAGATTAGCCTGCCTGTGTTTCAAGGGCCCTTCGATCTGCTTTTCCATCTGATTGAAAAGGCGGAAGTGGATATTTACGAGATATCCATTGCAGAGATAACTGCGCAATATCTACAGGCGCTGCAGACTATGCGGGAATTGAATCTGGAAATTGCCTCTGAGTTTTTGCTGATGGCCGCTACCTTGTTAAGGCTGAAGTCAAAAAAATTACTGCCGGCGGCAGTAGATGAAGATGATGATGAAACAGAAGAAGAAATAATCAGTATCAATTCCCGAGAAGAACTGATAGAAAAGCTGGTTGAATACCGCTTCTACCGGCAGGTTGCCGGGGAACTGCGCAGTTTTGAACAAAAGCAGAAACGTGTCTTTGTCCGCTCTTTGTCCGGGGAAAAAATTGTCCTTGTTAATCCGGAAGATGAGGCGTCCATCAGCGGTGTGCCCCTGCCTGCCTTGCTGCAGGCACTGGAAAGAGTGCTTGCGGAAAAAGAAAGGGAACCGCAGGACCTGTCTCCGGAGGCTTTTTCAGTGCAGGATAAAATGAAAGAAATAATGGCAGCATTGCAAAAAAAACAGTCAGGTGTGGACTTCTTTGCGCTTTTCCCCCCCGGTGCCGCATTATCTGAAATTGTAACAATTTTCGTTGCCCTTTTGGAACTGGTTCGCTTGAAAAAGGTTGCTGTTTGGCAGTCAGAACCCTTAAGCAGACAAATTTTTGTCAGCAGGCTGTAGCCGGAGGTGGAACCATGGAATTAAAACCACTGTTGGAAGCCCTGCTTTTTGTGGCTGAGGAGCCAATGCCGCCTGCAAGGCTGGCAGAGATAACGGGCGCCGAAACCCGGGAAGTCCGGCGCGTACTGAAGGAACTGCAAAAGGATTATGAAAAGGCGGACCGGGGACTGCAGCTTGTGGAAATCGCCCGCGGCTTTCAGTTAAGTACAAAACCTGCAGCAGCCCCCGTTATAGAGAAGTTATTCAGTGGTGAAAAAAGTTATTCTCTTTCCAATGCCGCCTTGGAAACCCTGGCTATTATTGCTTATCGCCAGCCCGTTACCCGGATAGAAATTGAGTCGATCCGCGGTGTAAAAACGGACAAAGTTCTTGAAACATTGCGCAAACGCCGTTTCATACGGATTGTGGGACGCAAGGATGTACCGGGACGCCCGCTTCTTTACGGGACAACCAGGGAATTCCTTAAATATTTCGGGCTCAAGGATTTGTCGGAACTGCCGCCCCTGATAATGGAAGAAGATAAACAATAAACTCAGGAAAAATTCACAGGATTTTAACAAATTGCTGTTATAATGGGGTTTGTGGCCTGAGCCTGCCATCTTAATCCGGGAATAAAATTAAAAAACAAAAATACGGGGTGAAAAATGAAAAAATATCAATATGCAGTTGTAATAGCTGTCGCTGTTCTTCTCGTGGCGGCTGCCGCCGTAGTTTATTTTTCCGGGCGAAGTGAAGTTGTGGCCCTTGTAAACGGGGAAAAAATCACAAAAGATGAATTTTATAATGCACTGGTTGAAAACAACGGTCAAGCAGTACTGGAGCAGCTTATCAGCAAGACGGTTATTTTCCAGGAGGCAAAGAAGCAGAACATTGACATACCCGCCCGGGATGTGGAGGCAAGAAAAGAAAAAATTATTGAAGAAAATTTTAACGGCAATGAAGAGCATTTTCGGCTTTATCTGGAACAGTACGGTGTTAAGGAAGAAAGGTTTGATGACAGTATTAAAATTGACCTGATTCTGGAGAGAATAATCACCGACAAAACGGAAATTACCGCTGAAGAAATAAGAGATTATTACGCAAAACACTCTGCAGACTTTAATACTCCTCACCGGGTTAATGTCCGGCATATCCTTTTGGAAAAGGAAGAAGAAGCCTGGGAAATAATAGAAAAACTGGAGCAGGGGGAAGAATTTGCCGAGCTTGCCGGCCAGTATTCAAAGGATCCGGGAACGGCGGCTGCGGGCGGTGAACTGGGTTTTGTGGAGAAAGGTGATTTAGTTAAAGAATTTGAGGAAGTGGCTTTTTCGGAGCCAGTGGGACTCTACAGGCAGCCCGTAAAGACTGCCTACGGTTATCATGTTATTGAAGTATTGGAGATTCAGGAAGCCCGGGAAGTAACTTTCTCCGAGGCTGAAGAACAGGTAAAAGAAGCATTGCTGAGGGAAATTATCAATTCCCAGGTAAATGAGGTATATCGCAATCTGCGAAACTCTGCAAAGGTGGAAATTATGCTAGAATAAATAAAGGAGCTGCCGCGGGGAAAATGCGGCAACTCCTTTATCATTGGCAAAGCTTCCGGTTAGGCAGCACTCTTACCTGTACATTGCCGGGCGGTCATTTGCCCGGGGGAAGGGGTGCGCCATTGCAGTGATAATGCATTTAATTTCTTAATTGGGATATTTTATAGGCAAAGCGGCTGAGTGGTGAAATATGAAATTATACTTGACGGTCCTACCTGCCCTTTTAGGGGCTGCTGCTTTGCTTCAGCTGATTCCTATACGTATAAATCTTTTTTTTGTTAGGGAAAATAAAGATGATTTTTTTACTGTGCGCATCAGCACTTTATTTTCCCTGCTTCGTTTGAGTTTTGATGTGCCGGTAATCCGGAGAAAGCCAGCGGCAGAAGTGTACCTGGAAACGGAAATGAAAGCAGGGGACAGGTTTTTGCTAAAGAAAAGCAGGGAAGTGTTATCCCTTTTTGCCGTCAAATTACAGGCAATGCGCCGTTTTCTGATTTTCTTACAAAGAAATAAAAAAATACTTTCCTTCTTGATTAAGATTTTCCTTAATACGGTGAGAATTGAAAAACTGGCGGTGCATATCCGTATAAGCACAGGAGATGCCGCCCTGACCGGTATCGCCTGCGGCCTGTTCTGGAGTACGGCAGGCACTGTGGCTGCATTTTTGCAAAGATACCTGCGTCTGCAAAAAAGGCCTGTTTTGTCCATCAAACCGGATTTTGGCTCCCGCAAAGCTTTTGCCCTCAGGGTAGATACTCTTGTGAAAATGCGCATCTTTCATATTACCGCAGGAGGCTTGCTGCTTTTATTTATAAAAATCAGAGGAGGTAAATAAGCCATGCAGGAGCATCCAATACAGGGCTTAATGAAAACCGCTATGGAAAATATCAGGGAAATGGTGGATGTTAATACCATCATCGGCGATCCTGTGGAGACACCGGACGGCACGACGATTATTCCCATATCAAGGGTTTCCTTTGGCTTTGCCGCCGGCGGCAGTGAATTTGAGGACGGAGAAAAAAAAGGGAAACAGGAAAATAAAGAATCTTCGCTGCCTTTTGGCGGCGGAAGCGGAGGCGGGGTTTCCATTCAGCCGATGGCTTTTCTGGTTGTCGGCAATACAGGGCAGGTGCGCCTGCTACCAGTGGACAGAAGCGCTCTCTTTGATAGGATTATGGATATAGTACCGCAGATAATCAGCCAGGTTAAAGGCATGTTTGAAAGCGTGGAAGAGACCCCGCCGCCCGATTACCAGATTTAAAGACACTAACAGGTTCATATTCCAAAAGCCGTGTGAATAACTATAAGCATGGCTTTTTTAGATGTCGCCCTTGCTTGGGAGGTCTGCCAATGGACAAAAAGAAGATAATTTTGCTGTTTTTGTTGTTTTTACTGCTGCCGCCGGCTGTTGCGGGTGCACTGGAACCGCCGTCAGTGACTGCCAGGGCGGCAATAGTCCTTGATCAGACTACAGGCAGGATTTTGTTCAGTAAAAATGCTTACGAACAGTTGCCCATGGCAAGCACTACGAAAATTATGACGGCCATTTTAGCCATTGAATCAGGAAGGCTGGATGAAACGGTAACAGTGAGTGAGTATGCTTCCCTGGTTGAAGGTTCAAGTATTGACCTGGAGGCGGGGGAGAAAAAAACACTGGAAGAGCTGCTTTACGGTTTAATTTTACAGTCCGGTAATGACGCTGCTGTGGCAATTGCCGAGCACTTAAGCGGTTCGGTGGAGGAATTTGCCAAAGCCATGACGGCAAGAAGCCGCGAGCTCGGAGCAAACGGTACCAGTTTTGCCAATCCACACGGGCTAAACGATGAAAATCACTATACTACGGCATATGACCTGGCTCTCATAGCTTCCCATGCCATGAGCCTGCCAAAATTCCGTGAAGTGGCGTCTACCCGTGAAAAAAAGATCTCCTGGACCGGAAGGCCCTATGACAGGATCTTGCACAACCAGAACAGGCTGTTAACCATGTACGAGGGTGCGGAAGGCATTAAAACAGGCTGGACCACGCCGGCTGGACGCTGTTTTGTCGGAGCGGCGTCCCGTGAAGGCTGGCGCTTGATCTCAGTAGTTTTAAATGCGCCGCAAATGTGGGAGGACACCATTACCCTGTTGGATTTTGGCTTTAATAATTATGCCTGGGAGACGGTTGTCTTTGCCGGCCAGAAGCTGAAAACAACGGCTGTAAGAAGGGGGATCGCTGAAAAGGTGAATCTGGTGGCGCAGGAAAATATTGGTCTGCCGCTGCGGGAAAACGAAGCTCAGCTTTTGCGCTTTGAATTTAATGTGCCAAATGTAATAACGGCGCCGGTCAGAAAAGGACAAAAGATAGGAATTCTCAATATTTATTTTGGCCGGCACCATGTGGCGGAGACGCCCCTTCTGGCGGCGGAGGAAGTAAAAAGGCGCAGTTTTTTCAGCAGTATAGCCGCTTTTTTCAAAGGTTTGTTTTCAAGATAGCCTGATTCATTTCAAATCGGGGATGCCGGAGGTTGGGGGAAGTGATTAATATTATCTGGCTGGGGATGATTGTTATCAGCCTGATAGCGGCGGCGGCAGGGGGAAGAATTGACCTTGTGACCGAAACTATCTTTTCATCAGCCGAACAAGCCGTTGGTGTGGCTTTTTCAATGATCAGCATTATGACATTTTGGCTGGGGATCATGAAGATTATTGAGAAAAGCGGGTTAATACGCTTGGTTGTCCTGCTTCTGCGGCCTTTTTCCGCGCTTTTATTTCCCCGTTTGCCGCGGAATCATCCGGCCATGAACGCAATTTTAATGAATATGAGCGCCAACCTGCTGGGAATGGGGAGTGCTGCAACTCCTTTCGGGCTTAAAGCCATGCAGGCATTACAGCAAATAAACGATGACCCCGAGACGGCCAGTGATGAGATGTGTACTTTCCTGGCTGTCAACACCTCCAGTCTGACGCTGATTCCAACGACGGTTGTGGCAATGCGGGCCGCCAGCGGCTCCACAAACCCGGCAGAGATAGTAGGCACAACACTGATTGCCACCTTTGCCGGCTTCGTCGCAGGCATAATAACAGAACGTTTTCTGAGAAGATTTACAGCCGGCAAAAGGAGGTAGTGCTATGCTGCAAAGCCTGGTACAAACGGCAGTAGCCTGGTCAATCCCACTGTTTTTATTCGTGGTCCTGCTTTATGCCGCAGCTAAAAAAGTGGATCTTTTTGCCACTTTTACAGAAGGAGCCGCCGAAGGTTTCCAGACTGCCGTGGCATTAATTCCTTATCTGGTTGCCATGCTTGTGGCAATCGGGCTTTTGCGTTCGTCCGGAGCGCTGGATATTGTTACAAGCCTGTTGTCCCCGGTCTTGCAAAAAATAAACTTGCCCGGTGAAATACTGCCACTCGCATTTTTGCGCCCGCTTTCCGGCAGCGGCGCCCTGGGTGTAACCGCCGAAATACTGCAGGATCACGGCCCCGATTCTTTTATCGGAAGGTTGGCTTCTACAATGCAGGGCAGTACGGATACCACTTTATACATCCTGACAGTATATTTTGGTTCTGTCGGCATCCGGCGCATCAGGCATGCCCTGGTGACAGGTTTGATTGCCGATTTTACAGCATTCGCGGTGGCAGTGGCTGTCTGTACGCTGGTATTTTATTAAGGCTTGCAGGCCGTGGGCTGATTTTGTATGATAAGAGCGGACCATTTTGCAGGGAGTTTAAAAACATGAGACTGCAGAAATTTTTATCCGCTGCCGGTGTGGCTTCGCGGCGTGCAGCCGAACGGCTGATTGCAGCCGGGCGGGTTAAAGTAAACGGCACAACGGTAACAAAAATGGGCTTCGTTATAAATCCGGCAGTGGATATAGTAGAGGTGGACAACCGTCCTGTCAGGCCGGCAGATGAAAAGGAGTACATTCTTTTAAACAAACCTGCAGGCTTTATTACTACTCTTGCAGATCCTTACGGCCGCCCGACGGTGGCGGAACTGGCAAAAGACAGCGGCAGGCGCGTTTTCCCTGTCGGTCGTTTGGACATGGATACCAGCGGCCTGCTTTTGCTTACGGACGACGGTAAGCTTGCCCACCGCCTGGCACATCCTTCTTATGGTGTAGAAAAGGAATACATTGCCCGGGTAAAAGGGCGGCTGCCGGCGGAGACACTGCGTAGATTAGCTGAAGGAATTAAACTTGCCGACGGTATAACCGCGCCGGCAGTGGTCCGCTTAATTAAAAGCACAGGGTCTTCGTCAACTGTTTCACTTATACTAAAAGAAGGGAGAAACAGGCAGGTGCGCCGCATGTTGGAGGCAGTCGGGTATCCTGTTATTGACCTGAAAAGAGTGCGCTTCGGCAGTATAAAACTGTCCGGTCTGAAAGAGGGGCATTGGCGGAGGCTGACCGGGGAGGAAATAAAGTCGCTAAAAGAATTGGTTGGACTGAGGTAGGACTGAGCAAGACAGGGGACGGTTCTGT
>DGEC01000030.1:9036-28523 GCA_002385745.1 Firmicutes bacterium UBA3936 | reverse complement strand
AGAACCGTCCCCTGTCTTGCTTCAGAACCGTCCCCTGTCTTGCTTGCAAAAATAGACGAAAAATAAAAAGCCCTTGTCTCTTGCTGTTGTTTCTGTTAAAATAAAAAGGAAAACTGCATATCCCAGGAAAACAGGTGCCCTAGCGGGTTAAAAGGGAATCAGGTGCAAAACCTGAGCGGTCCCGCCACTGTAACCGTGATTCTGCAGCAAAATGCCACTCGCCAAGCGGGGAAGGCGCTGCATGAAGATGACCGGGAGTCAGGATACCTGCCTGTTTTCTACGCTAGCGTGCCCTCGGGTCAAGGGAGACGTGGTTTTTTATTGTTTCCCGGTACTTACTGGCACCGGGAATTATTTTGTAAATTGAGGAGGTAGAGAAATGCAGAAAAAATGGTTGGTTGCTTTGCTTGTGCTGGCAATGATAATTATGGCATTTGCCGGCTGCAGCAGGCAAAATGAAAGCCCGGAAAACAACGAAAACAACGAAAACGGCGAAAACATTGAAAATGTCCCAGAGGAAACCACCGGCAGCTTCCCTCTTACGGTAACCGATGAACTGGGCAGGGAAGTGACAATAGAAAAGAAGCCCGAGCGTATTATTTCCCTTTTGCCTTCTCTCACAGAGACTTTGTTTGCCCTGGGAGTAGGTGAAGCCGTTGTGGGAGTAACCACGGACTGCAGCTTTCCGGAGGAGGCAAAGGAAGTGGAGAAAGTTGCCGATTGGACAACAATAGACATGGAAAAGATTCTGGCATTGGAACCTGATCTCGTTTTGGCTGATGACAGCAGTGCTCTACTGGATCAACTGTACTTCCTTGATGACGCAGGAATACCTTATGTTCTGATTGACCCCGACGGCATGGAAGAGGTAACGGGTTGCATAATGGAGGTTGCCAGAGTTGTCGGTGCACTGGAGGAAGGTGAAAAAATAACGGAGGAAATCCGCAAAGGCATTGAGGAAATTCAGAAGAAAGCGGCTGCGGTGCCCGAGGATGAAAAGCCGCAAGTAATTATTCTGATTGATACCGAGACATTTTTCACCGTCGGAAGCGGAGAGTACCTGTCCGATTTGGTAACGGCTGCAGGCGGCATAAATGCGGCGGCTGAACTGGGCAGCAGCTATTTTGAACTGTCCGAGGAAAATATTCTGGACATTGATCCTGATGTTATAATCTGTACCTGGTACCGCCGTGATGAACTGCTGGCCAGAGACTCCTGGCAGAATATGAAGGCGGTAAAAAACGGGCGGATTTACGACGTGACACCCGATCTGGTGTCCCGCCCCGGTCCCCGGATTGTGCAGGGATTGGAAGAAATCTATAAGGCAATTGCCGGCCAGCCATGAGGAAAAAGTACTGGCTTCCGGTTTACCTGGCGCTGCTGCTGTTCCTGTTTTATTCAATTATGGCGGCTACCGCCATTGGCTCTGTGCCTATT
Organism: Firmicutes bacterium UBA3936; assembly: GCA_002385745.1. Lineage (GTDB taxonomy): Bacteria > Bacillota > Dethiobacteria > Dethiobacterales > Dethiobacteraceae > DTU027. The sequence continues at coordinate 27,086 of DGEC01000030.1, read as the reverse complement.
CCGGTAAAGGATACGGTAAGAGTAATCCTTTCCCGCTTTATATCACTGGAAACGTCCGACATCTCAAGGAATACCGTTTCTATTATCTGGAACCTGCGTTTGCCCAGGGTGCTTCTTGCAGCCTTGATCGGCGCCTCTCTTGCTTTGTCGGGTGTAAGCTTCCAGGGCCTACTGAGAAATCCGCTGGCAGACCCCTATACAATAGGGGTCTCCAGCGGAGCTGCCGTAGGAGCAACAGCGGCAATGTTTTTGCGGCAGTTAACCGGCCTGAATTTCCCGCAGATGATCCCGCTCTTTGCCATGGCCGGTGCCTTTGCCGCCTTGTTCTTTATTTATAATATGGCGAAAATAGGCGGTAAAGTTCCCGTTGTGACACTGATTCTGGGCGGGGTTGTGGTTTCCAGCTTTCTGTCGGCCATAATTTCACTTTTAATGGTTTTGTCCGGAGAAAACATGCATGGCATTTATTTCTGGCTTTCCGGCGGGCTGATTTTGCGCTCCTGGCCGCAGCTGTGGTTTGTCCTGCCTTACCTGATCCTGGGGTTTATTGTTTTGTTCTTTTATGCCCGGGAGCTGAATGTTTTGTTAATGGGAGAGGAAGTTGCCCTGACACTGGGGATTAACGTGGAAAGGACAAAAAAGGTGCTGCTTTTTGTTGCTTCCGTTGTTACAGCGGCCGCCGTTTCCGTCAGCGGCATGATCGGTTTCATCGGGCTGATTATTCCCCATGCCGTCAGAATTATTACCGGCCCCGACCACCGGGTGCTGCTGCCGGCATCCGCCCTGGTGGGAGCTTCTTTTCTGGTGTGGTCGGACGTTGCCGCCAGAACCGTGCTGGCGCCGCAGGAACTGCCCGTGGGCATTATAACCGCCTTTGTCGGGGCACCCTTTTTTATTTACCTGCTGCGTAAGAAAAAAAGAGAAATAAGCCTGTGAGGATAAAATGAATATTAATATTGAAAATTTGTCATTTTATTACGGTGAAACAGAGATTTTGCGCGATATCAGCTATACTGTGCCGCAGGGCAGGTTTGTCGGGATAATCGGTCCCAACGGCAGCGGTAAAACAACTCTTGTCAAGTTGTTAAGCAGGCTGCTTACACCTACAACCGGCAGGATCCTGCTTGGTGACAGGCCGCTTGCGGATTTTACGCAGAATTCTTTGGCCCGTATGATAGCGGTTGTTCACCAGGAGACCGGTACTGAATACCAGTTTACCGTAGAAGAAGTCGTTTTAATGGGGCGGATGCCTTATCTGCGCCGCTTTCAGTCTGAATCGTCCGCCGACTATGAAATAGTGAACCGGTCGCTTGCGATTACCGGATGTACGGAGCTGCGCCGGCGAAAAATTACCGAATTGAGCGGCGGTGAAAAGCAGCGTGTCATGATTGCCCGTGCCCTGGCGCAGCAGCCGCAGATCCTGCTTTTGGACGAGCCCACCTCACATCTGGATATCGGCTATCAGCAGGAAATTTTGGAACTGGTAAAAAACCTCACAACGGAGGGGATTACAGTTGTTGCCGTCCTGCATGACCTGAACCTGGCCGCATATTTCTGCCATGAACTTCTTCTTTTGCATGAAGGCAGGATTAAGGCCTGCGGACAAGCCGCCGCTGTGCTGACAACCGAAAAAATAGAAGAAGTTTACGGTATAAGGGTGCTGGTAACCCCCCATCCCGTTTTCGGGACGCCCCAGGTGTCGTTGCTCCCCGGGACAAGGGAAAGGGGTGCTCTGCGCAAAACAAGACACGTGCATATTATTGCCGGCGGGGGCAGCGGCGGCGAGCTGATGCGCGACCTGGTCCAGGCCGGCTACTATGTGACGGCGGGCGTACTGAATATTGGCGACAGCGACTGGGAAGCCGCCCGCGCCCTGGGATTGCCTGTAATTTCGGAAGCGCCCTTTTCCGGAGTCTCAGAAGAAAGGCACCGTGACAATCTTAAAATCATGAACAATTCACGGGCCGTTGTACTGGCGGAAATACCGCTGGGACATGGCAATCTTCTGAACTTGCAGGCGGCACTAACGGCAGCAAAGGAGGGCAAAAAGGTATTTATTCTGGAGGAAAATCCCAGGCGTGAGCGGGACTTTACAGGCGGCAGGGGTACGGAATTGCTTGGACAAATTCGGGAAGCGGCAGTAATCTGCCGGGACAAGGCGGAGCTTTACAGGAAGCTGGCAATGATAGAAGGCCTTGCCGGGACAAATGCAGTTTTCAAAGAAAGCGGCAGGTAAAAAGTGTCGAATAAAGAATAATAATAATATCTTTAATCAGGGTATGACAGATGAGGAGGCAGCAACCTGTTGAGAGACAGCGAACTGGGAAATTTTGTTCTAATTACCGGGGGAGCGCGCAGCGGCAAAAGCCGTTTTGCCGAGAAAATAGCACGTGAGCAGGGAGGCCCCGTTGCTTATATTGCTACGGCGGCGGTGCTGGACGAAGAAATGGCTGCCCGAGTTGCACGGCACAAGGCAAGGCGTCCGTCTCACTGGGTTACTATTGAAGAGACAGATGATCTGACAGCCGCACTGGCAAAAGTACCTGTGGAAACAAAAACCGTACTGGTGGACTGTCTCACTGTCTGGCTGACAAACAGGCTGCTCGCCGGATACAAAGAAGATATGAGCAGCGGACAGCTAAATGAACTGGAAAAAAACATCCGGCGGGAATTAAGCAGGTTTTGCCGGGCCGCCAGCAAAAAAAGCTTCAGGACAATTATTGTCACCAATGAGGTTGGCTGCGGGCTGGTGCCCGACTACCCTCTGGGCAGGATATTCAGGGACCTGGCGGGAAGGGCCAACCAGCAGGTGGCAAAGTATGCCGATTCTGTCTGGCTGACAGTCGCCGGGTATCCCTTGTGTGTGAAAAACCCGGGCAAAAAGTGACCGGAGCAATTGTTGACGGACAGAAGAAAGGAGTTGTACTGTTGAAGCGTTTTTTGCTGGCTTTGCGTTTTCTCACCGTCTGGCCCTGGGGAGACTGCGGCAATGTTTCGGAAGAGGACCTGGCTGCTTCTACCGTTTTTTACCCCCTTATCGGTTTTTTAGTAGGACTATTGCTTTATGCCTTTTATTTTCTGCTGCGTTTTGCCTGGAAACCCCTGCCGGCTGCAGCGCTGACCGTTGCCCTCTGGGAGGCGGCAAGCGCCGGACTGCACCTTGACGGCCTGATGGATACCTTCGACGGCCTTGGGATACGCGGCGATAGGGAAAAAAGACTGCAGGTGATGAAAGACAGCCGCATAGGAGCATTTGGCGTGCAGGCGGCTGTTATAGCCATGCTGCTAAAAACAGCGGCGGTCGGGAGCGGAACCGGCCTTTTGCTTATAATATCACCCCTTGCGGGGCGTACCATGATGGTGGCTCTGATGGCAACGGCCGGCTATGCCCGCAGCGGAGAAGGGCTGGGCCGGGCATTTACTGAACGCGTCGGAACGGGACAATTGGCGATTGTGCTTATTGTTTTCCTTCTTTTAAGTTACCCGGTGCTCAGACTTCCGGTTTTGGCAGTTGCTTTGGTGTTGGTAGCCGTGTTTTTTCTCCTGCGCAGTTTTTTCCTTGTTAATTTTGGGGGTGTCACAGGTGATATTTTGGGAGCAGCCTGTGAAATTACGGAAATTACGGTGCTGTTTTTGACACCGCTGCTTTGAGGAAGTGTGGCAATAAATGAGATTTACCTGGATACGGCACGGCAAGACTTTGTGGAACAGGGAATTTCGTTTGCAGGGAAGCAGTGATATTCTTTTAAGCAAAGAAGGTGTGCTGCAGTCAAAACTGCTGGCTGCTTCTTTTTGCAAACACCCGCAGTATTTATTTGTTTCCCCGCTCAAGCGAGCACGCCAGTTTGCCCGGCCTTTGGCAGGGCTTTTTAACTTGCAGCCCATAATCAGGGAGGAGCTGCGGGAGATGTCTTTTGGCAACTGGGAAGGGTTGCGCTATGAAGATATGGACGGGGAAACAAAAAAACTGTATCTTGCCTGGTATAAAGACCCGGGAAGCATTGTCCCGCCGGAAGGAGAAAGCTTTGACGCCCTGACAGGCAGGGTTAACAGTTTTATAGCCGCGGCGCAAGGTATGATGCAGGAGGGGGAGTCCGCCGCCATTGTTACCCATGGCGGTGTGATCCGCGCCGCTGTTGTTCTTGCCCTGGGGCTTCCCGCGGTGAAAGCCGGCTGCCTGCAGGTAGATGCGGCATCCGTGACTGTGCTGGACTTTTATGCAGGCACCTGGCGGCTGGTAAAATTTAATGATACCTGCCACTTGCAAATTACGGAAGGTGATAAGAAATGAGCAAAAAAATAAAGCAGGCGCAGGCTGCACTGGAAACACTGACTGTTTACCGCGGATTGCTGCGTGACAGGGTTGTTAGTGCTTATTACCGGCTGCTTGAGCGTTTAGCGGCGGGGAGTCTGTCAGTTGCAGAGTTCTGCCGGGATTACTGCCACTTTTACTATCTTTTGCTGGAAGAGGCGGGAGATGTTTCTTTTTCCGAATACCTGGCTGAAAAAATTCTTTTTGCGGAAAATGCATTCAGCAGAGCCTGTGAAAGGGAAAAACCGGGGGTACATTTAATGCAAGCGGCGGAAAGGGACTTCGGCAGTCTAAAACTTGCGGCGCTGCTTTCGGCACGGGAACTGAAAGAGGCTGCAATAAGCCTGCTGTCACCTGAGCCTGAAGAAAGAAAAATTGTTCTTGAACTTCCGGAATGGCCGCGGAAAGACACGGCCTTGCCCGAAAACGTTGAAAAGCTGGCTGATTTTTATGCCCGCTGCGGAACGGGCGAATTTGCGCGCTTCAGCGGCTTTATCTGGCAAAGGACAAAAAACGGCGGAGAGCTATGCGGCATCAAATCAATTGATCCTGTCCGCTTCAGCGACTTAATAGGCTACGAAAAACAACACCGGAAGGTGATTGAAAATACGCTGCAGTTTTTAGACGGCTATCCTGCAAACAACGTTCTTCTTTACGGCGACCGCGGCACCGGCAAGTCGTCTACAGTCAAAGCACTGCTGAATGATTACGTGCATCTTGGGCTGCGGATGATTGAATTACCCCGGAAATACCTGGATGACTTGCCGCAGGTAATTGCTTTAATCAGCGGCAGACCTCAGAAATTTATTATTTTTATAGATGACCTCTCATTTACAGACAGCGACGAGACCTTTACAGGTGTAAAGGCATTCCTGGAGGGAAGCCTGACTAGCCGCCCGCAAAATGTGCTCATTTATGCCACGTCAAACCGCCGGCACCTGGTTAAGGAAAACTTTGCTGAACGTTCTGCCGGTTATGCCGACGGCGATGATGAAGTACGGGCCGGGGAGACTGTTGAGGAAAAGCTTTCACTTGCCGACCGTTTTGGGCTTGCCGTGTATTATATCAACCCTGACCGGCACGGTTATCTGGAAATTGTCGAGGGCCTGGCACGAAGACGCGGACTGCAGATTCCCAAAGAAGAATTGCACAGGGAAGCAATCAACTGGGAGATGAGGCAAAACGGCCGCTCTCCCCGTACAGCCAGGCAGTTCATTGATTGGCTGGAAGGAAGGCTTAAATTTCAATCCGGCGCGGAAACAAAAAAGAACGGAAATATTTAACAGGCAGGATTTTTAAACCTTTAAACGAATTAATTTTCATATAGCGGGAAATTCTAACAAAAAAAGCCGTTTTTTTTAAGGCGGGAGGACTGAAGATGCTAAAGCCGGGTTTTGAAAAGAAGATACCTGAAGAGAGGGAGACAAAAGAAAGCAGCGAACTTGCTGCAAGCAAAAAAATCCGTGCCAGGATACGTTTTGATTACCAGGGGAAAGCCCGCCCGTCCCGCTTTCTTTTCGGGAGAAAAAGTACAGAGGAAGCGGCGGAGGAACTGCGGGAAAAACAGGCTGCCCTCTGGCAGAACGTGCCTGTACAGGGTGTGTATATAGAAAAAATAGATTTGGGGGAAATTTATACAGTTTATGATGAGGAATCGGATGAGGAAATTGCTTTTGCTCCCCTGGAAATGGTTGTCACTGCCGATTCTGCGGGTTATCTGGTGCGATTTGCGGTGCGGGAGGAATTCCGCCGCATAAAAATACTGGAACCTGACAATATAGCCCTGTCAATTCATGACCTGGAACAGATTTTTTTCGAAATTCATAATCAGACAAAGTCCCAGTTAATACAAAAAATCAGGCGTTATGCAGAGTAAAAAGCGGTTCAGCCTCTTTTTTTTAATAGCTGCCATTATAATTTATATTCACCAATTCTCGACGCAATACCGGATAGCATGCGCCGCTGTTTTCCGGAAACTTTGCTTGAGCTCCAAAAATTAATCGTGACTGCCGTTCTCAGGCTGTGTCTTGAACGTTTCGCTTTTTGGGCCGGAATATCTGCAGCACTGGTATAAATGCCTATTCCCTGCATAAAATTTGAAGTGGGAGGGTTGCAATTATGAATTTTGGGCGCTGGTTTTTGCAGCGGACAAGTCGTCTGGAAAGCTGGCTGATAACAGTATCAATAATGCTGATAATTGTCCTGGCTGCGGTGCAGGTGCTTTTGACCCGGCCGAGTATCAGGCAGTTACTAAGTCCGGTAGGAAAACTTGAAGGGGCGCCGGTTGCGGAAACGACAGAACCTGCCGTGACGCGGCCCGTAATAGACAAACAGGGTTATGTTGAATTAAGTATAGTCAGCAGTGCGGCAATAGATGATTTGAAGGTTTTTGTTAACGGGGAAGAGGCGGGCGCCTTTGCCGGGAAAAGGTCTCTTGTGGTGCCTGTATATGACGGCGACCTGCTGGAAATAGACGGGGAATTGCCGGAGGAAAACGTTGTTATTGCCGTTACTGCAGTATCCGATGATATTGCAGTACCCAAAAAAGGGAAAAAAGTGGTTTATTTTGGCAGGCCGGAGACGGTTTCTTATGTTTCTTTACGAACGGACCACTGAAAGACTTGCCAAACAGAAAAGAATAAGCTATTATTTTATGGAGAGCGGTTTTTGGGTGGGAGGACGCAGTAGTGGGTTGTAGTGTTGTAAGAGGTGTACGTGGTGCGATTACGGTATCGCAGAACAGTAAAGAAGAAATATTGCAGGCAACAAAAGAACTCTTGATAAATATGGCTAATGCCAATCAGGCCAGTGTTACCGACATTGCAGGCATAATATTTTCCGTCACGCCTGACCTCAACGCTGCATTTCCTGCTGCCGCCGCCAGAGAGATGGGCTGGGTGCATGTGCCTTTGTTTGATACCCTGGAAATTGATGTTCCCGGGGCTTTAAGGAAGTGCATCCGTGCACTCATGTTTATCAACACGGAATTGGCCCAGTCCGAAATAAAACATATTTATCTGAGAGAGGCCCGGCAGCTGCGGCCGGATCTCAGCGCTAACAACACCTAGCGTGTTGTTTTTGTTGTGTTTTTTTGCGAAAGGGGACACTTATGAAAACCAGAATTGCCATTGACGGACCTGCAGGTGCCGGGAAAAGCACAGTAGCCCGGGCAGTTGCAAAAAAGCTGGGACTTGCCTACCTTGATACAGGAGCCATGTACCGTGCCGTTACGCTGGCGGCACTGCGGAAAAAGGCGAACCTCTACGATAACAAGGTCCTGGAGTCCCTGACTGCCGGCCTTGTTATAGATATAAAAAGCGCTGAAGACGGGCAAAACATTATCTATTTAAACGGTGAGGATGTCACGGCGGCAATACGCCTGCCGGAAGTCAGCCGCCATGTTTCCATTGTCGCCCGCTGCGCGGAAGTAAGGGAAATACTGGTGCAAAAACAGAAGGAAATCGGCAGGCGGGGAAACATTGTTATGGATGGCCGGGATATCGGGACAAATGTCATGCCTGATGCGGAGTACAAAATTTTTCTTACTGCCTCCCTGGAAGAGAGGGCCAGGCGAAGGATGTTTGAACTTAGGGAAAAGGGAGAGCATATTGAACTGGAGCAAATGATCAAAGAAATAGAAGCACGCGATAAGATTGACACGGAACGGGAATGTTCTCCTCTCAGGCAGGCTGATGATGCCATTTTAGTGGACACGACGAATATGACAATTGCAGAAGTTGTAGATAAAATTGTAGACATAGTTGCCGGCCGAAAGGACTAAATATGCTTTACAAAGTGCTTCGCATATTTGCAGTGCTTATCTTCTCAGTGCTTTTCCGCCCCGATGTCCGGGGACGGGAAAATATACCCAAGACGGGTCCCTTTATTCTTTGTGCCAATCACAGATCCTGGTGGGACGTTGTTTTTTTAGCCTGCATAACAAACCGCCCCCTGGTTTTTATGGGTAAAGCGGAATTGTTTGAAATACCGCTGTTCGGCAGCCTGATCAGAATGCTGCACGCCTTTCCCGTCAAGCGCAACACTGCCGACCGTGCGGCCATCAGAAAAGCTTTAAGTGTGCTGGCGGAAGGCGGTGCTCTGGGGATCTTCCCGGAAGGGACCCGCAGTCGTGACGGGAACCTTCTGCCCCCGGAACCCGGTGTTGCCCTGCTGGCGATGAAAAGCAAAGCTCCGGTAATTCCCGTCGGAATCAACGGCTGTTACAGCCCTTTTGGCAAGTTAAGACTTCGCGTCGGCAAACCGCTGATTCTGGAAGAGAGCAGGGAGAAAAAAGCAAGAAGCAGGCAGTTGGAGGAAGCAGCCGCAGAGGTAATGAAAGAAATCGGCAAATTGCTGTCAGATTAATCCGGGGTGTTTTGCCTTTGAAAATCACAGTAGCGGAAAAGGCAGGTTTCTGCAGTGGCGTAAAAAAAGCTGTTGAATCGGCGTTGAAGGAAGCGGAAAACGGTCCTGTATATGCCCTGGGCCTGCTGGCGCATAATGAAGAATTAATAAAATGGCTTGCGAAAAAGGGAATAATATTTGTTGATGACCTTAATGCCGTTCCGGAAGGCGCAGCAGTCATAATCAGAGCTCACGGAGAAAGGTCGGAAGTTTTCGAGGAAGCGCGAAAAAAAAGCCTGAAAATAATTGATGCCACCTGTCCTTATGTCCGCAGGCTTCAGGAGCTCGCAGCCCGGCTTGTCCGGGAAGGCAGGCAGGTTGTTATAGCGGGAAATCCCGATCATCCTGAAATACGGGGTGTCGTTGGTTGGGCAGAGGACAAACCCCTGGTTTTACAGGATGCCAAAGAGGAAAATCTGCTTAATAAACTGGATAATAAAAAGCCGGTGTCCGTGCTGGCACAGACAACCCAACAGGTTAGTATTCTCAATGAAATTGTGGAGAAGCTAAAAGAGACAGTACCGGCGGTTGATATTTATAATACTATATGTAAAGCGACGGCAATGAGACAGGAAGCTGCCCGTAAGCTTGCTGAAATGGCTGATGTAATGATAGTCATTGGTTCGGAGAAAAGCAGCAATACCAAAAAGCTTGCAGCAGTCTGCCGCCAGACTGGAACCAGGACTATTCAGATTGCAACAGCTGACGAATTAGATACCGCACAACTACAAGGGGTGAGGACAGTCGGGGTTACTGCCGGTGCTTCTACACCCGACTGGTTGATAAAGGAGGTAATTTCAAAAATGGAAAACGGCAACAAAAGTGTAGAGCTCCAGGGGGGAGAGCAGACTGCTGAAGAGAAAGTCACCGAGGAGCAGACTGCTGAGGAGCAGGCTGTAGAAGAGCAGCATACAGAAGTGCAGGTTGAGGAAGAACAACCTGCAGAAAAACAGGCTGCAGAAGAACCGGCTGCTGAGGAGCAGGTTGCAGAAGAAGAATCCGCAGTAGAAGAGGCTGCCGAAGAGCAAGCTGCAGAAGAAGAACCTGCAGAAGAGCAAACTGCCGAGGAGCAGGCTGAAAAAGATCTGCCTGCGGAAGCACAGGCTCCGGAAGAGCAATCCGCAGAGGGACAGGAAGCAGAAGAGCAGTCTATGGAAGAGCAGCCCATGGAACAAGCAGTAAAGAGTTTATCTGTGGGCGACATTGTCAGGGGTACTGTGGTGCAGGTTTCTGATGGCGAAGCATTAATTGATATTGGATATAAGAGCGAGGGAGTACTCCCGCGCCACGAAATAATATTATCTGCCGATCAACCCGTCTCTGCCGTGCTGCAGCCCGGACAGGAAATAGACGTGCTAGTTAAACGAATTGACGACAGTGAAGGGAAAGCCGTGCTATCCCGCAGGGAGCTTCAGCGCAGAGAAAGATGGGACGAACTGGAAAAAGCTTTCCAGGAAGGCGAGGTATTAAGCGGTATTGTTAAAGAAACCGTCAATGCCGGCATGGTTATTGACCTGAAGGACGGCTATGAGGGTTTTATGCCCGGTTCCCTGGTAGATATCCGCTATATACCTGATTTTAAGGAATTTCTGAACCAGGAAGTCAGTTTTAAAATCATTGAAATGCGCAAGGAAAAGGAAAAGCTAATCTTATCGCGCAAGCAAGTCCTGGAAGAAGAAGCGGAACGCAAGAAGCAGGAAGTTTTAAATTCCTTGCAGCCCGGCCAGATAATCAGCGGCGTTGTCAAGCGCTTGACTAATTTTGGCGCCTTTGTGGATGTCGGAGGCATTGACGGGCTGGTACACATCTCGGAAATTTCCTGGCACAGGATTGAGCATCCCAGCGAAGTCTTAAAAGTCGGTGATGAAATTGAAGTGAAGGTCACAGAAGTAATTCCCGAAAGGGAGAGAATCGGGCTTTCACTTCGGCAGGCTCAGCCCGATCCCTGGACACAGGTGGATGAGAAGTTTAGCATCGGAGATATCGTCGAAGGCAAAGTGACGCGTACCGTGGATTTTGGCGCTTTTGTGGAACTGATTCCGGGAGTTGAAGGCCTGGTTCACATCTCTCAGCTGGCCAATTATCATGTCAAGCAGACTACAGATGTAGTGCAGCAGGGAGAGGTGGTAAAGGTTAAAATACTTGATATTAATACTAAAGCAAAAAGGATCAGCTTGAGCATCAAGGAAGCATTGCCCCGTCCCAGGCAGGATTCAGAGATGCAGGCACAAAAAACGCAGGACAGCGGCACAGGGCTGACATTGGGCGATGTTTTCGGCGACCTTTTTGATCTCAACAAAAAGGACATTAAGGAAGAGGAACAGTAAAAAATGTCCCGGCAGGAAAGAAAGCTGGAGCATCTGCAAAGCATTCTCGGCAGCAAGCCGTCCAGTGCCGATTTCAGCGAAATAACTTTAATCCACAATTGCCTGCCGGAGATTGGTTTAAACTCACTGGATATGACGACTGCAGTGGCGGGGATAAAACTCCCTTTTCCTCTTTTTATCAATGCCCTGACCGGCGGCGTATCGGATGCGGAAAGCATCAACGCCAAACTTGCTGAAGCCGCCGCCGAGTGCGGGCTGCCGCTCGCTGTCGGTTCCCAGATGGCTGCTTTGGAAAATCCGGAGTACCGGAGGACGTTTACAGTTGTCAGAGAAAAATATCCCAGCGGCATTGTATTTGCCAACATTGGAGCATATGCCGACACTGATCTTGCACTTAGAGCAGTGGAAATGATTAACGCCGATGCCCTGCAGGTTCACTTAAATGCACCCCAGGAATTATTAATGCCGGAAGGTGACAAAGATTTCCGCGGCTGGCGGAAGAGGATAGCAGCTATTGTCAGGGCTGTTTCAGTTCCCGTAATTGTAAAGGAAGTGGGATTCGGGATAGCGCGTGAACAGGCTAAAGTGCTGCAGGACCTGGGGGTTGCGGCCATTGACATCAGCGGCAGGGGAGGCACCAACTTTTTGCAAATTGAAAGCCTGAGGTCACGGACGGAATACAGTGCAGGTTTGATGAACTGGGGAATACCTACTCCGCTGGCTATCCTGGAAGCAAAAACGGGTGCGCCGCAAGTTGACCTAATCGCCTCCGGTGGGATTGACAGCGGATTGGCGGTGGCAAAATCAATTGCCTTGGGAGCAAAGGCCGCCGCCGTGGCAGGTGCAGCCATCCGGACAGTCATGACGGGCGGGACACAGGCTTTGGTGGAAAAATTGAGAAGCATTCTCCATGAATTAAAATTGGTTATGGTAATGACAGGCTGCAAAAGTATTGACTGTTTACGGAAAACACCTCTGGTGATTACCGGGAAAACCCGGGAATGGATGATAGAAAGAAGCCTAAATCGCTAAAACGGACAGGCCGGTTGAAAAAGACCGGCCTGTTTGCATTTTTAGGTCCGCATAAATTGGGTGGATTCTGCGAAGGCTATTAGGCAGAAAGGGTTGGCTGGAGGTGTTAAAAAGCTGTGACTGTTGGCATGATTGTCCTCGTGGCTGTGGCTGTAGCCGTTTACCTGGGAGTTGCCCAGCGCGTTTTAGACAGGCTGCGCCTCTCAGACGGAGCGGCATTGTTTTTTGTCGGAGCCATGGTTGTCGGCGGTTTTCTGCCGGATGTGCCTTTAAGCGATAATGTAGCCATAAATATTGGTGGCGGCATTATACCTATTGTTCTGGCTGTGTACCTGATTGCCAAGGCGGGAACAACCGGGGAGAAAATCCGCGCAGTGCTTGCGGCACTGATAACTTCAGCGGTGGTTTATGCGGCAATGAAGATCCTGCCGGTAGAACCGACATATAACTACCTGCTGGATCCTTTGTATATTTTTTCAATAATTGCCGCGATTGTTGGCTATATTTCCGGCCGGTCGCGCCGTTCATCCTTTATAGCCGGTTCCATGGGGCTGCTTTTAACTGATATATACTCACGAGTTGAGATAGCAGTCCGGGGAGGATCAGGCAGCATGGTTATCGGGGGCGCCGGAGTTTTTGATGCAGTTGTTATCGGCGGTGTGCTGTCATTGCTGCTTTCGGAAATTTTTGGAGAGGCAAGGGAGCGCATACAGGGGGGGCCGGAGGACGGGCGTCCTGATTCCTTGCGAGAAGCCCTTACCGATGCGGAATTCGGGGAAGAACTGCCGCAAAAAGAGGATTTGCAAAGCAGTAATGAGGAGGAAAGCAAATGAACAAAAAGATGCTTTTTCCCTTGAAAACAGTTATTCTGTTAATACTGGCCATCAGTGCGGTTTCCCTGGCTCCTCCTGCCGTCCATGGCTTTAATTTTGAGGACCTTATCGACGGCATGCCCGGGGAAGTTTACACCATGGTTGACGAAAAAGGCAGCATTATCATGCGTACCGCGCGGCAGGTGAATGTGGGCGATGAATATATAAGCAGCGACAACAAGCATTATCGGGTCAAATCCGTTGACGGGAACAGGGCAACGGCTGAATATCTCCGCACTGTGACTCTGGCGGACACAGAACAGAACGGCCTGCCGGCGGGAATGCCGCAGGCGGCTTTGCCAGTACAGCAGACAAAAGGTGCAAGCAATAAAAAAATTGCTATTTACAGTTCTCATGGCGCCGAGTCTTATATTAAAGGCGACGGAACTGAAAGTAAGGATCCGGGTGGCGGAATTTTGGATGTGGCCGATGCTTTGCAAAAGAGTTTGGAAAAGAAGGGGATTAACGTAATCCGGTCCCGGGAGCCTCATACTCCCCATGATGCCGGAGCGTACCAGAGGTCCCGCCGTACCGCGGAAGAAGCAATAAAAGAAAACCCGGATGCGGTTATAGACGTCCACCGCGACGCAGTTCCGGAAGAGGAATACCTGGAAGAAGTGGAAGGAAAAAAGCGTGTTCAGATACAACTGGTGGTGGGTCGTCAGAATCAGAATATGGCAAATAACAGGCAGTTTGCGGAAGGGCTTAAAAAACAGGCAGATAAAAACTATCCGGGACTTATTAAAGGCATCTTTATGGCCCGCGGCAACTATAACCAGGATATGTCGCCGCGCGCTGTCCTGATAGAAGTGGGTTCCCACACCAATGACAAAGAACTGGCAGAAGAATCTGTGCAGCTTTTTTCTGAAGTTGTAAATGATTACCTGTACGGTACAGCTGAAGGCGGGGAGACTGCCGGGCCTGCGCCAACCACTTTGCAAGGAGCGGGCGGGACGGCTTTGCGTGCAGTGCTGTGGATTATTTTTGCTTTAATTATAGGCATAGGGGCATACCTGCTAGTTAGCAGCGGCGGGATTGAACAGGCTAAAGAGCGCCTGCGCAGTTTCACAAAAAGAGAATTGCCGGGTATTTTTGGCAGGATGCGCCGGGGCGGCAATAATGATGAAGAAGGAGGAAATGAAGGGAGCTGAGGCAGTTTGAACCGTGAAATTGCCGCCATTGTTGCCGGTATTACCCTGGGTACCGTTTCCCGCTACTGGATGATGCGGCGTGATTTCAGGCAGTACCCTTCCTATCCCCATGCGGTGGTTAACCACCTGGCAATTGGATTTGTCGCAGCTGTGCTGGGAGCCGTGGCTGTTCCGGCAATTGCCGCCAAAGAATACACAGCAGTTACTTTTTTGGCTCTTGCCGCTACACAGTTCCGGGAAGTGCGCAGCATGGAGCGCGATATGCTTACCGCCATTGACAAGACCCTTTTAGTTTCCCGGGGTTCCGACTTTATTGAAGGTATTGCCCGCACATTTGAGGCAAGGAATTATCTGGTAGTTTTTGTTTCACTGTTAACTTCCCTGATAACTTACATTGTTTCTCCTGTTGCGGGTATTGCCGCCGGCATAATCGCCATTGCTTCAACTAAATATCTCATGGGCGGCAAAGTAATAGGAGACATTGCCGTTGTCCGTCCGGCAAAAGTCCGCTTTGAAGGGGCAAATCTTTTTGTTGATGATATTCATATTATGAACCTGGGACTTGAACAGGTCCGGAAAATATATGAAGAACTGGGGCGGGCGGTAATTATTGAACCTATTGATGATACGGCAAGAGAAATCCTGTCCAATGTCGGTCAGCGCCAGGCTATTGCCCATGATGTGGCTATGCTGCTTGGCGTAAGGCGGGATGTTGACTCGGCCGAGTATACCCCGCTGCTGCGGCGAAAGCTGGAAACAGGCAGGGTAGGCATGGTTATCGTTCCCATTGAGCCTGATATGAAGTGTCTGATAGAAGCGGTTAAAAATGTGCCGGTTCTTGAAAGCACCTTTGTCAAACCTCTGAAGGAAAAGGCAGGGCGCTGTGCGTCAGACTAGGAGGGAAGCTATGCAAGTCAGCATAACTAAAATGATTCTTGCCGCCGTGACTACTTCTCCCAACCGGAATGTCAGCGGTGTGCCCGTATTTTATGCCGAAACAGAAGAAGAAATGGTGGAAATGTCTGTGATTTTGTCCCGTGTCCTGGAAGCGGTTGCCCATGATATGGGCAACGGTGTATACATAATAGTTAAACACTAAGACGGCCGGAGGAAACATGGCACAGAAATTAATTATTTACCATTGTTATGGCGGCGCGCATTCATCTGTTGTTGCTGCGGCCATTCACCTAAATAAACTTGATGCAAAACGGATTCCCACAACGGAAGAATTGCTTTCTCTTTCACTTTTCGACCGTCAAACAAAGGACGGGCACGGCAGGCTAAATTATTACGGCTGTGATGAATGGGGGAACATGGTATTTTCAGTCGGCTGCCGGAGCAAGGGGCCCGCCATGGAGACATTTCTTAGCAATGCGGCGGAACTTGTGGGACTGTCCGGCAGGCTTATTTTCGTTGATACCCTCCACTGCGTTACTTTTAAAATGAGACTGGGAGGTTATATTTCCAGGCGCCTGGGGTTGATTAAAATCGGCCGCCCCCTTGTTGCCAGCGGTACCAGAGCAGCTTTTCCCCGGCTTGTCGAACTTGTCGGAAGAATTAAGGCTTTATTGCAAAAATGAAATATCTTTATCTTGGCTTAAACGACTTTTATCTGTCGTCCGCCGCCGCCGCCATGCATTTGGAACTGGTCCCGGTGCCGCCTGATTACGGCAAGCTGCGGGAAATAAAACATTTTCGCCCCTTTTGCCGCTGTGACGAGGGAATGTTTTTGCGAATGGGAACGGACAAGCGGGGAAATGAAGTTTACCTGGCTGCAGTCAGTGCCCATCCCGAGATTTTTGTCCGCGGCCTTAACAGCCTACTTGCCGCCTGCGGGATTCCTCCCGCAGAGGTAAAGATAATTTTGTGTCAGCCGGAAAACCCACAGATAGGACGGATAGTCAGCCTGCTGAACAAGCTGGGCCTGCGGGCGGCTGCCGACAGGCTGGGAGCCGGAATGGTTCGCAACAGGCTCTCGGATTTGAAAAGACTTATTTTTATGCAAAAAACGGTCTCTGCATGAGTACCGTTTTTTTGTCGCGGTGCGCCTTTTCGCTTAAATTACCGTTGACGGTTTAAAAATATTCAATATATTATAAGCATATATACAAAATTGAATTATTTCACTTTGTGCAATGACCCGGCATTAAAGCAGAGGAGGTGGAGTTTGTGGGGCGTCCGACAGTTTACCCGATGGGCACAACGATTTATAACCCGGAAAAATGCTGGAACGGATATACTCTGTTAAGTGAGATGACTGCAGGTGCAATTCTGGTTGATATGAATGGTCGAACCGTAAGATTATGGGACAAACTGCGTGGTTTCCCCAATAAAATGCTGCCCGGCGGCTACATTTTCGGTCATCGTTTTGACAGGAGCATGGAGTTTGGTTTTCAGGATGGTGCGGAACTGCTGCAGATTAATTGGGAAGGCAATATTGTCTGGGAGTTTAGTAAAAATGAGTATATAGAAGATCCCGGTCAACCTCCCGGATGGATGGCCAGAAATCATCATGACTTCCAGCGGGAAGGCAATCCTGTCGGCTATTATGCGCCCGGACAGGTGCCTTTGGTAGACAGCGGGAATACTCTGATCCTGTGCCACCGCAATGTAAAAAATCCTAAAATCAGTGACAAGCTCCTGCTTGACGATTGCATTCTGGAGGTAGACTGGGACGGCAGGATAGTATGGGAGTGGAACTGCCACGAACATTTTGAGGAATTGGATTTTACAGAACAGATGAAGAAGGTCCTTTACCGGAACCCGAATATGCTGCCCACAGGCGGCGGGATGGGCGACTGGATGCATATTAATTCGCTGTCGCTTTTAGGTCCAAATCCTTGGTATGATGCCGGTGATCTGCGTTTTAAACCCGATAACATCATCTGCAGTGCCCGGGAAACAAACATTGTTTTTATTATAGATAAAGAAACCGGAAAAATTGTCTGGCGCCTGGGGCCGGACTATTCGGGAGCGGAATATGTACATATTGGCTGGATTATCGGACAGCATCATGCCCATCTGATACCTGACGGTCTTCCCGGTGCCGGCAATCTGCTGCTTTTTGACAATGGCGGTTGGGCAGGCTACGGCTCTCCTCACGAAACTTCAAAAACAGGTGAAAAATCAGCACAACGCGATCATTCCCGGGTGTTGGAAATTAATCCCCTTACGCTTGATATAATTTGGCAGTATTCGCTAAATGATTTCGGCAATCCCTTTCCTGCCGCGGCACATCATTTTTACAGCCCTCTCATGAGCAGTGCCCAGCGCCTGCCAAACGGCAATACACTGATTTGTGAAGGAAATGACGGCAGGATATTTGAAGTAACATGTGAACATGAAATTGTGTGGGAATATATAAACCCTCACTTTGGTCCCAACGGGCCTATAACCTATCGGGCATACCGTCTGCCTTACGAATGGATTCCGCAACTGCCAAAACCTGAGGAAGTCCCCGTACAGCCACCGGACAATAAAGTATTCCGGGTTCCGGGCGCGGCACCCGGTAATATTGAATCTGTTATTTTTGTGGAGGGGACAAGGGATTTTCCCGTGTTTCCAAAAGCTTCGCCGGTGGCTGCTGCACAAACTGCAGTTTGGGCAAAAATGCCAAAATTATTCGGGGTCGATACAGCCGGAACTTTGTTGCTGGACGAAGATGCGGCGGGACGTGCTGGGCATCCCCGGGAGGGGCTGGTTTTCTTTGGTTCAGAGCGCTGCCGGCATTGCAAGGAAGTGTATAAATTGCTCCTTGCTGATTCCGGGCGGACTGGTCATGACAAAAACCTTAAAATCTATTATGTTGACGTTCCCACCACCCCCTCCCTTGTCAGGCAGTATGAGGTTTCGGTTATGCCAACTGTGATTTTGTTAAAAGAAGGGAAAGTAAGCCGTAAAATTACGGGTGCGGATCAAGAAAAATTGATCGGGTTGATGGCCGGTCTGTTGC
>DGEC01000030.1:0-8930 GCA_002385745.1 Firmicutes bacterium UBA3936 | reverse complement strand
CTGACAGACTTTTGGCCGGATTGCAACAGCCTGCGGCGGCTGGATCTCGCTGCTGTCACCGGGCATGTGTCATTTGTTTTTATAAATACTTCACCACTTGTGCGGTGAAGTATTTTTTTATATGGTGTGCCCGGCATGTACGGCGGTGCAGGAGAAGAGGCGGCTAAAGGCCGCCTCCCCAACTTAATTGACAAATGAGAGAAAACTTATATAATATAATTAAACAAATAAACAAACGTTTAATCGAATGGCGGTGGAAGGATGGAAAAGAAAAGAGAATACTGCAGCAGTCATGTGGAAAATGAAGAAGCGATGGCCAAAGCCCGCGCGGCAATGCCCCCGGGTGATGTGCTTGCCCGTCTATCCCGTACCTTTGCCGCGTTTTCCGATCTGACCAGACTTAGGATCATGCTTGCTGTCAGCAGCAGGGAATTGTGTGTCTGTGAGATGTCAAAAGTGCTGGGAATGAGTTCACCGGCCGTTTCGCATCACCTGCGGCGTTTAAAGGACCTTGGGCTTGTCCGTACCCGGCGGGAAGGCAAAATGGTCTATTATTTGCTTGATGATGAGCATGTGCAACAGATCCTGGCAACAGGCCTGGAGCATATTAAGCATAAAATGCAGCGGGGGTAAGGCAGATGAACATGAACGTAAATGAAGTTGTCAGGGAATATGACTTGCGGGAAAAGGTTTACTATATAAAAGGGCTGGATTGTTCAGCCTGTGCAAGGCAGCTGGAGACGGTTATCGGCCGCCTGAAAGGCGTAGAAGAATGCATCGTCTCCTATATTACCGGCAAAATGCACCTGCGCTACCGCGGTTCGCTTGAAGAGGTCCACAGGCTGACCAGGGCTTATGGCTACAGGCTGCAGGAATGCGGGGAAGAAACGGGTACGGCAGTGGCCGTTAGGCGAATCCTGAGAGCGGCTGCCGCCGGAATGGGGCTTTTTGCAGCATTGCTGTCCCTTAAGTACTTTCCCGGCTTAACCGTATATTTGCTGTTGTTTTCCACAATTGCCGGCGGTTTGACCACCTACCGCAGGGCTTGGGTTTCCCTGCGGCAGAAGCAGCCTGATATGAACGTACTGATGACTGTAGCGGTGATCGGTGCAATGCTCAGCGGTGATTTTTGGGAAGGGGCCGTTGTTGCTTTCCTGTTTGCCGTAGGCAATGCCCTGGAAACATATACTACGGAAAAAAACCGCCGCCGGATTCGTGCCTTAATCCGATCCGTTCCCCGGACCGCCCATCGCTTGCAGGACGGCAATTTGATGACTGTGCCCGTTGAGGAAATCAGGGAAGGCG
This sequence comes from Firmicutes bacterium UBA3936, assembly GCA_002385745.1. Classification (GTDB taxonomy): domain Bacteria; phylum Bacillota; class Dethiobacteria; order Dethiobacterales; family Dethiobacteraceae; genus DTU027. The sequence goes on along the minus strand of DGEC01000030.1, from coordinate 7,625 downwards.
ACACCATTCTTGTGCGTCCCGGTGAGAACCTGCCCCTGGACGGGGAAGTAATAGACGGTGCTTCATATGTGACGGAAGCGGCGATTACCGGAGAGCCGCTGCCGGTCGAAAAAAAGAAGGGCAGTGCCGTTTATGCGGGCACCCTCAACGGAGATGGAGTTCTGACGGTAAGAGTTGCTTCTACCTGGCAGGATTCGACATTGGCAAGAATTATTAAACTGGTTGAGGATGCCCAGGAAAGACATGTTCCTGCCCAGCGTTTTACGGACCGCTTCGCTGCCGTTTATACGCCGGCTGTTCTTCTGCTGGCGGCAGTTATCACGATTTTGGACATAGCAAGGGGCAGTGTCTGGAATCAGAGTTTACAGCGCGGCTTGACGCTGCTTTTAGTTGCCTGCCCCTGTGCGCTTGTGCTGGCCGCCCCGGTGCCGGCCGCTGCAGCTCTGGCAAATGCCGCCCGTTCCGGAGTTTTAATTAAAGGCGCCGCCTACCTGGAAGCTTTGGGGAAGGCTGAAGCAATAGTTTTTGATAAGACGGGTACTTTAACGGCCGGAGAGCCACAGGTAACGCAGGTAATAATGTTTGCCGGCGAGGGAGAAAAGCAGGTACTTGCTCTTGCATCCGGCCTGGAGGCGTATTCGGAACACCTGCTGGCCGGAGCTGTACGCAAAAAAGCGGAAGCGGAGGGTGTTAAACCGGAAAGTTTTACCGATCTTGCCGTTTTTCCCGGCAGGGGGATAAAAGGGAAAAGGGGAAAAGAGACATATCTCCTAGGCTCTCCCGCCTTTCTTGAGAGTGAAGGAATAAATGCTTTACCTTTAGGCGATATAGCGCGCATGGGGGAAACGGTAATTGCGCTGTCCGGAAACGGGAAGCTTCTGGCCGCTTTGCTGGTGAGCGACCCGCTGCGGGAAGAAAGCGGTGATGTTGTAGGCAGCCTGCGCAGGCTAGGAATTAAAAGCATTGAAATGCTGACCGGCGACAGGAAAGAGGCTGCAGCCGCCGTGGCGGAAAGACTTGGTTTTAACGAGTTTTCAGGCGAAATGCTGCCGGAGGAAAAGGAAAAATACATTCGCCTGCTGGCAGAAAAGGGCCGGCATGTCGTTATGATTGGCGACGGCATTAACGATGCGCCGGCACTGGCATCCGCAACTGTCGGGATTGCCATGGGAGCAGTGGGCAGCCCGGCGGCAATGGAAACCGCTGATGCCGCCCTGATGGGAGATGACCTGCGGAAAATACCCTATGTTATCTGTTTGTCCCGGAAGACTTCAGCTGTTATCAGGCAGAATATTATTTTGTCGCTGCTGATAAAGGGAACGGCCATACTGCTTGCCTTTTTGGGTTTATTAACATTATGGCCGGCTGTCCTTGCCGATACGGGAACATCACTCTTAGTAACCCTGAACGGGATGCGTCTTTTGGCATACAGAGCATCCGGCAAATGAACAGAGCCGTGTTTCATTGACATTATATTTTGTCCGTAGGATAATGTTGATAGCATAATAAAATCAGGTGATCTAATGAATGAAAGACTGATAACCGGGGTGGAACCCGGATCGATTGCCGCTGAACTGGGAATCAGGGGCGGAGACTTTTTACTTGCGGTAAACGGCCGCGAGCCCGGTGATATTTTGGACTGGCAGCTTGTCCAGGCAGACACAAATATCCTACTTGCCGTGAAGAAACAAAGCGGCGAAGTGGTGGAGTATGAGATTGAAAAAGACTATGACGAAGCAATAGGACTTGTCTTTTCATCTCCCACACTTGAAAAAATTCGCACCTGCAGGAATAAATGCCTTTTCTGCTTCATTGACCAAATGCCCCGCGGAATGCGCGAGACCTTGTATGTCAAGGATGACGACTATCGCCTGTCCTTTTTAACCGGCAGCTATATTACCCTTACCAATCTGCGGGAAGGGGAGCTGGAACGTATCTGCCGCCTGCATTTAAGCCCCCTTTATGTTTCCGTCCATACTACAGACCCCGTTTTGCGCTGCCGGATGCTGGGAAACAAGAAGGCGGCGGAGATTCTAACAATCTTGAGAAAACTGGCTGCTTCCGGTATTATCATGCATACCCAGGCGGTGCTCTGCCCCGGAATAAATGACGGAGCGGCGCTGGACCGGACAATTTCCGAGCTTTTGGACCTCTACCCTGCCGTCCAAACACTGGCGGTGGTGCCTGTGGGACTGACTGGACACCGCAGCAGCCTGCACCCACTGAATGGCGCAAGCCCTCAGGATGCAAGGAGAATACTGGAGCAAGTTGAATCCTGGCAAAAAAAGGCCCTGGCTGAACATGGGACACGTTTTGTATTTGCCGCCGATGAGTTTTACTCCATAGCCAAAGAAAAAATCCCACCTGCTGCGGAATATGAGGGATACCCGCAGCTGGAAAACGGTGTGGGGCTTGTTCGCCTGTTGCTTGACGAATGGGAAGAACTGCAGAGCTCTCTTCCCTCTGCCCTGCCGCAGCCTGTGCAGGCTGCGGTAGCAACGGGAGAATCGGCGGTTTTATACCTGCGGCCGGTTATTGAACGACTCAACAGAATTAAGAACCTGAAAATAAAGCTGGTCCCGGTAAAAAACAGGTTTTTCGGCGGGCATGTGACCGTAGCCGGACTTTTGACCTTCCATGACCTTGCAAGGGAGCTTAAGGGTGTTGCAGGCGCTGTTTATTTGCCCAAAGTTATGTTGAAAGAAGGCAAGGAAATGTTTTTGGACGGATATACTGTTAACGACCTTGCCCGCGCGTTGCAAACAAAGGTGAGACCAGTCAGCAACCTGAAAGAGTTAATAGATGATTTGCTGGCACAGTGAACGGAGTGAGAAAAATGTCTTTACCGGCAGTTGCCATTGTAGGCAGGCCGAATGTGGGAAAATCGACGTTATTTAACCGGTTGGTGCAAAAACGGGTTGCCATTGAAGAAAGGGCACCCGGCGTTACCCGTGATCGCATTTACGGCCGGGTGGAATGGACCGGCCATAGTTTCTGGCTGGTGGATACAGGCGGACTGACTTTCGAGGAAGACAGGATTTCCCGGGAAATCTACCGCCAGGTCCGGCTTGCTATGGATGAAGCCGCGGTTATTTTATTTCTGGTAGATGTACGCAGCGGCATTACACCGCTGGATTACGAAATTGCCGAAATGCTGCACCGCTCGGAAAAGCCGGTGATATTGGCGGCCAATAAAGGGGAAGCCGTAGAAGCCGCAACTGAAGCGGTCGTCTTCTATGAACTGGGACTGGGAGAACCGAAGGTTGTGTCGGCAGCCCACGGCCTGGGGACAGGCGACTTGTTGGATGCTGTTATCAAGCTTTTGCCGGCAGGGGAAACACATCCTGAAGACGAAGATACTTTAAGAGTGGCTGTTGTCGGCCGGCCGAACGTGGGAAAATCGTCACTGATCAATAAAATAAGCGGTATGGACAGGGTGATAGTCACTGATCTGCCGGGCACTACGCGTGATGCCATTGACCTTTTGATTGAACATAACGGGCGACGTTATCTTTTCGTAGATACGGCCGGCATAAGAAGACGCAGCAAAGTGTCGGAGACAGTGGAATACTATTCCGTCCTGCGGGCTGTCCGTGCTGTGGAAGATGCCGATGTGGTACTCGTAATGCTTGATGCAACGGAAGGAGTAACGGAGCAGGACAAAAGGATAGCCGGAATTGCCTATGAAGCAGGCAAAGCTGTTATCATTGCAGTTAATAAATGGGATAAAGTGGAGAAAGACGAAAAAACAACTGATGTTTACCGGGAGAAAATCAGGGCGGAATTAGCCTACCTTAGTTTTGCCCCCATTGTTTTTATTTCCGCCCTTACGGGGAAGAGGGTTTCCAGTCTGTACAAAGTAATTGATTATGTGGCGGAGCAGCATGCCATGCGTATTAAAACTTCCCGTCTGAATGAACTTTTGGATGATGCGGTGTCCATAAACCCGCCGCCTGCAAAAAAGGGCAGGCAGTTAAAAATCAACTACCTTACTCAAGTAAAAGTTAAGCCGCCAACATTTGTCCTTTTTGTCAATGACCCGGCACTGGCCCATTTCTCCTACCTGCGCTACCTGGAAAACAGGTTGCGCGTAGAGTATGGTTTTGAGGGAACACCAATCCGCATTTTGGTTAGAAGAAAGAAAGGTGCTGTACAGGCATGAAGAATATTTTGGTCATTTTGGCTTCGTACCTTCTTGGTTCCGTTTCTTTCGGGTATCTTGCCGGCAGGCTGGTAAAAGGAATAGATATACGCCGTTATGGCAGCGGCAATATGGGTACAACCAATATACAGCGTACTCTTGGAACATGGCCGGCGCTTGTTGTTCTGGCTTTGGATATCGGGAAGGGAGTGCTTGCCATTGTAATTGCCAAAACCGCAAGCGACAGCTCCATTTTACATATACTGGCGGGACTTGCGGTTGTGGCGGGACATAACTGGTCGGTGCTGTTTAGGTTTACGGGCGGCCGCGGCGTGGCCACCACATTGGGAGTGCTGTGCGGGTTATCACCGGTTGTATTTTTGCTTGACGGCATTATTATTCTTATTATTATAGCCGTGACACGCTATGTATCATTGGCATCCATCCTTGGGGCAATTGTGCTTCCCGTGCTGATGATCCTATTTAAGCTGCCTCCCGTCTACATAATCGCAGGCTGCGTGTTTGCGGTAATGATTATCTGGCAGCACCGTCCCAATATAAAAAGGCTGATCGAAGGAACGGAAAACAGGCTGGGCATGAAAGTAAAAATAGAGAATGAGGTTAAAAAATAAATGAAAAATGTTGCTGTTATCGGAGCGGGGAGCTGGGGGACTGCTCTCTCAGTAGTGCTGGCTGAAAACTGTGAAAAGGTGACACTTTGGGTCCGAAGAGAGGAACTGTGCAGGAGCATAACAGAATTCCGTGAAAACAAAGACTACCTGCCGGGTGTGTACCTCCCGGAAAATGTGCTTTTAACTTCCGATTTGGCTTATGCGGTAAAAGGCGGGGATGCCCTGGTACTTGCCGTGCCTTCTCATACGGTGCGAAAGGTTGCGCGGGAAATAGCCCGCTGTCTCTCCGGCAATCCTTTAGTAATCAACTGCGCCAAGGGATTGGAAGAGGAAACACTGTGCCGTATGTCTGAGATACTGGCCGAGGAACTGCCGCAATGCAGGACGGCGGTACTTTCAGGGCCCAATCATGCAGAAGAAGTAAGCAGGCGGGTGCCTTCGGCCACTGTGGTGGCAGCCAAAGATAAAAGAGTGGCCGAAGCTGCGCAGGATCTTTTTATGACCCAGTATTTTCGGGTTTATACCAACCCGGATATCATCGGTGTTGAACTGGGCGGGGCATTAAAAAATGTTATAGCGCTGGCTGCCGGGGTTTCCGACGGCCTGGGTTATGGCGACAACACCAAATCTGCCATTATAACCAGGGGGCTTACGGAAATCGCCCGTCTCGGCATCAAAATGGGGGCGGAACCGCTGACCTTTGCAGGGTTGTCCGGGGTAGGAGACTTAATTGTAACATGCACTTCCAAACACAGTCGCAATCGCAGGCTGGGCTTTGAACTGGGGCAGGGTAAGGCGCTGCCCGCGCTGCTTAAAGGAATGCAGATGGTAGCCGAGGGCGTGCGTACTACCACGGCCGCAAGGCAGCTTTCCCGCCGGTTTGACGTTGATATGCCGATTACGGAACAGGTCTACCAGATTCTCGTTAACGGCAAAGACCCGCGCACTGCCGTTTATTACCTGTTGAAGCGGGAGAAAAAACATGAGATTGAGGAAATAGCACGAAACAAATGCAAGGAGGGCTAAGCGTACACTCTTGAAAAAGAGTGTTTTTTTATTGCCTTCCTTTTTTCTCCTGCGGAGTAATAATCGTTGGACGTCCTCATATAAATATAATGTTAAACTGTCATGTTACGGGGTAAATACCGTAGTGATGAGAGATCGGCAGGGGAGGGATATTTTCATTACCAGATTTCTATTTTACATAATGAAAAAAGGAGGGAGGAAACTTGGTTAAGGCAGATTTGCTCCACAATATTGTTGAAAGAACCGGCGGTGATATTTACCTGGGCGTAGTAGGTCCGGTGCGAACCGGGAAGTCGACTTTTATTAAAAAGTTTATGGAGCTTGTTGTCATCCCCAATATGTCCGACCCCGACGATCAGGAGAGGGCCAAGGATGAACTGCCTCAAAGCAGTGCCGGGCGGACAATAATGACAACCGAGCCGAAATTTATTCCGGATGATGCCATTGAAATAAAAGTGCGGGATAATATCACCATGCGCGTCCGCATGGTAGATTGCGTTGGCTATACCGTCCCGGGAGCAATAGGGTATGATGACGAAGGAGCTCCTCGGATGGTGACAACGCCCTGGTTTGATTATGATATTCCCTTTGAAGAAGCGGCAGAAGTCGGAACAAATAAAGTCATTAAAGACCATTCCACCATTGGAATTGTAGTGACAACGGACGGATCAATAACGGATATTCCAAGGGAAAATTACCTGGATGCAGAACAGCGGGTAATTCAGGAATTAAAGGAAATAGGCAAACCCTTTGTCATCCTCTTGAATGCCGTACAGCCATATTCCCAGGAGGCGCTGGCGCTAAAGGAGGAGCTGGCCAGTACTTATAATGTGCCGGTTATACCTTTTAACGCCCAGCAGCTGGTTGAAGAAGATGTCAACCTTATTTTCCAGGAAGTTCTTTATGAGTTTCCGGTGCGGGAAGTCAATATTAACTTGCCAAGCTGGGTTGAAGTGCTCGACGAGGAACACTGGCTGCGCAGCGAGTATAACAATATCATCCGGGAAAGTGTCAGCAATGTGATGAGGCTGCGAGATGTCGACAGCATGGTCGAGGCATTAAGCACTAAAGATATTGTAGGAAGTATTGTCCTGAAAGATATGGATCTTGGCACAGGCAAAGCAATTATCAATATCCAGGCCCCGGAAAACCTGTTTGAGCGGATTCTTTCGGAAATCTGCGAAATAGAAATAGAAGATCAGGCGGACCTTTTGAGAATCCTTAAAGAATATGTGGTGGCCAAGAGGGAATATGACAAACTGGCAGGAGCCCTGGAGCAGGTTTATGAAACAGGATACGGCATAGTGCCGCCCCTGCTTGAGGAAATGACCCTGGAGGAACCGGAAATAATCCGTCAGGGAGGGCGTTTCGGCGTTCGTCTCCGGGCCAGCGCCCCTTCACTGCACATTATCCGGGTAGACGTCCAATCTGAGTTTGCCCCAATAGTCGGAACGGAACAGCAAAGCGAAGACCTGATAAACTATATAATGGAAGAATTTGAGGATAGTCCGGAAAGAATTTGGCAGTCTGACATATTTGGCAAATCACTGCATACCGTAGTCAGGGACGGCATAGGCATGAAACTGGGGAATATGCCTCCCAACGCGCAGGAAAAGCTGCGTGAGACTCTGGAAAAGATAATAAATGAAGGCAGTGGAGGCCTGATTGCCATCATACTCTGATAAATGCGTGGATATCACGCATCAGACTGTAGACAAAGTCACTGAAATGCAAACCTTGGACACTCCTTGGTTTGCATTTCTTTTTCCGACTTTGACAGTTAACCCTCAATAAACCCTTCAAAATTGGGCATATCTGTTTTAGGT
>DGEC01000005.1 GCA_002385745.1 Firmicutes bacterium UBA3936 | reverse complement strand
CGTCTGCAGGCAGCATTCCTGTTTCATAGAGGGCACTGACTGAAGCCTGGCGGGAAAACCCCCTGGAAAGGAGTTTGCGCATTATTTTTTTTATGTCCTTATTGCAATCCTCTGACACTTGCTCAATGAAAAATACAGCCAGTTCTTTTTCCTTTCCGGGGACAAACACCTTTGCAAGTTCCTGTTCAATTATTTTATCTTCCACACCCGCCTGTCGCAGCAAGGCGCGCAACAAGTAAGGACCATAAGGTTTTCTGGCCAGACGCAATGCTATATAATCGGCGGCAAACCGCCTGTCGTTTAAATAATTATTCTGCAGCAGTTCAGCAATTACCCGGTCAGTTACCGCCGCCGGGAAATTACGGCGCTTCAGGGCGGCACGGAGCTGTTTTACTGTTTTTGCCCGGCGGGCAAGCAATTGTAAAGCGGCTTTTTTTGCTTTTTTCAGCTCTTCTGTCAATTGCCGTCAGCCTCTTGCATGGCAGCTGCCAGCGGCAAATTATAGGCTTCGCGAATTTTGCGTTCCAGTTCCGCGGCAATGTCACTGTTGTCTTTCAGGAATTGCCTGGCGTTTTCCCTGCCTTGTCCCAGCCGGGTGTCTCCATAGGAAAACCAGGCTCCGCTTTTCTGTATTAAATCCAGTTCAATGCCGTAATCAATAATTGTTCCTTCCCGAGAGATCCCTTCGCCGTAAACTATATCAAATTCAGCCTGCTTAAAAGGCGGTGCGACTTTATTTTTAACAATTTTGGCACGTGTACGGTTGCCGACGGCATCTGTTCCCTGCTTCAATGTTTCAACTCGACGAACGTCAACGCGGACTGAAGCGTAAAATTTTAAGGCCCTGCCGCCCGGCGTAACCTCAGGATTGCCAAACATGACACCGACTTTTTCCCTGATCTGGTTGATAAAAATGGCTATGGTATTGGATTTGGAAATAGCTCCGGAAAGCTTGCGCAGTGCCTGTGACATCAGGCGAGCCTGCAACCCCACGTGTGAATCTCCCATCTCTCCTTCAATTTCCGCTTTGGGCACCAGAGCGGCCACAGAATCGACAACTATGACATCAATGGCTCCGCTGCGAACCAGGGATTCGGCTATTTCCAGGGCCTGCTCTCCTGTGTCCGGCTGGCTGACTAGTAGTTCATCGGTATTGACGCCGAGATTTTTTGCATAGACGGGGTCAAGCGCATGCTCCGCATCAATAAAGGCAGCGTAGCCGCCCAGCTTCTGTGCTTCGGCAATGGCATGCAAGGCGACTGTGGTTTTCCCTGATGATTCAGGACCGTAAATCTCAATGACCCGGCCCCTGGGGAACCCTCCAACACCCAAAGCAATATCCAAGGCCAAAGAACCGCTTGGGATTACAGACAAATTCATTTTATTGGCGTCATCGCCAAGCTTCATTATTGAGCCTTTTCCGAACTGTTTTTCAATTTGCAGCACCGCCATTTCCAGCGCTTTTTTCTTTTCAAGCATAAAAGAGTGCCTCCTAACCAAACATTTGTTCCCCTGCTTTTAAATCTGTTCGCTTTCGGCGGCTAAAATCCTGCTTTCCACAATTATTTATTTTTTTTTAAAAAAATTTCCTTTACTTTTTTATAAACCGGACCTTTGCGGGTGAGAATGCTTTCCATACAAAAAAAACTGTTAACCCGGAATTTCTCTGTCATAAAGTCCTTTTCATTGCGGATGAAATCTTCCAGATAAACTTTTTTTTCGCTGCGTACCCTGCCCAGAGTAATATGAGGAACATACCGCCTGTCAGGAAAGACTCCAAGGGCTACGGACAGAGAGCGTGCCAGGGCCATTATATCATAGCGCCCTTCATCAATTCCTGCCCACAGTACCCGGGGACTTGCAAGGGACGGAAATACTCCGACTCCTTTAACACTTGCGGTAAACTGCCGGCAGCAATCCGCAGCGACCTCTGCTCCCTGGAGAAGCTGGCGCAGCTTTGCTTCGCTTGTTTCACCGACAAAGTGCAAAGTTATATGCAAATTGTTTTCTTCTGTCCATTTTATGTCTTCCGGATTCACCGGGATGCGGCTCTGCAGAGATACTATTTTTTTTCTTATCCCGGCAGGAAGCAAAACGGCAAAAAAAATTCTGGACATGGCAGCCTCCTTAGCAATTTCCTCATTTTACAATTATTTACCGCGGCAGACAAAAATCCTGCCTCTTGCGCAGGTTTTTTATTCATTTTCAGAGCCGTTTTCTGCGGCAGAGCCAAATAAACGCCTCTCCAGTGAAAAACCGCTTTCCATTTGGTAAACATGAATGATATCAGCTGCTTTTAGAAAAGGTTCATCATCGCTGAAGAAAAAATGGAGCAAAACCATGGAATAAGGTGTTTCCTGGCCTGTTTGCAAGCCGCGGATGCCGGCGGCGCCTGTGGTGCCAGGATTTATCAGCACAGACCCTTCTTCTTCCTGAATAGTGAAGCGATGCGTATGTCCGGCAAGAATCAGAGGGATTTGCCCGACAAAGCGGGCGGCAATACGGGGATGGTGAGCGGCTATAATGTGAGGTGGTTGATCCTGTGCGGCTATCAACTGCTCCAAGCGGGCGGCGCAGTCATCCAAAATATAATCGGCAGCAACAACCATGCCTGATTCTTTGGAGGCAGGGTCGGCAATGCCCGCTATACGCAGCCCCATTACTTCAATTTGTCCTTCTTCCAGAATTATGACCTGATCAATTTGTTGCAGGCGCTGCAGTGCCCGGGGAGAATCATGGTTGCCCGGCACAAAAACGTAGGGTACTCCAAATTCCTCGATGGGAGCGGCAAGGCTTGCCTCCAGTTCAGTGCCGAAGTCAGTAATGTCGCCGGTGTCAATCACCAATTGTACATTGAAAGTGTCTATAACCTGGCGGATAAAACTCATTCCTGCCGGGTTATTATGGAGATCGCTGACATGTACAACCTTTAATTCGCCTTCCACACTGCCTAAAGGCTCAAGCATTTCCACCTGCTTATACAGGTTGCCCATGCTTTCAGCCAGCAGTTGCAGCTGCTCGCCCAAAGAAGTCATGTGAAAAAGTGTTTCTTCCACCAGGCCGAACATCCAGGGCGCTGCACTGATAATTCCCTCGAATTCCGGATATAAAAATGCCTCAATACGGTAGGTTGCGAGAGATGCGGCCACTATCAATCCGAAAAGCAGCATTCCTGTCAAGCCTGCCGCCAAAAGACGGCGGATATTCCTTTCACTGAAAAAAAAGGGGCCTGCAAAACCGCCAACAAAGGCCAGGGAAAGCAGGCGGGTTAGAAAAATCCTTATTTCTTCGTAAGCAGTCTCCCGCAGTTTATTTAAATATGTTTCATCGCCTGTATGCTGCAGTACTTCTTCTATTTTTGACAAGTCTATATTTTTCAGGCGGACAGAAAAAAGCAGCGGCAGTACATGGGTTTTTGCCCGGATTACCCCGATCGGGGGAATCTCAACGGCTGTGTAGCCGCGGTCGAATATTTTGATCCCCAGTTCAACTGTGAAAGCATCAAAGGCCGTAATATAACTGCCCAAAAGGCTGATAAAAACAAAGGAGCCGGCCACTGCCAAAACAAGCAATCCGATTTTATCTTTTATTTTCCCGACAAGCAACAGATCACCCGTTTTTCTGCATCAAATGCAAGCGTAAGATATTGAGCGCACTTGTGGCAGCCCGTTCCTTAATATTTTCCCGCTTCCCTGGAAAAATAAACTTCTTAACTGTAAATGCTTTCTTGTCGGACAGGGCTATGTAAACCAGGCCGACCGGTTTTTCCTTTGAACCGCCGGAAGGTCCGGCAATCCCGGTAACTGCCAAACCAAAGTCGCTTTTTGCCAGCTTTCTTGCTCCGCAGGCCATTTTTACCGCCACTTCTTCAGACACGGGGCCGTATCTCTCAATGATTTCAGCGGGGATGCCGAGAAGAGAAATCTTGGCCTCATTGCTGTATGTGACCAGTCCCTGCAAAAAATAGGCTGAACTGCCGGGAATTTGAGTCAGTTTATGAGACAGGAGGCCGCCGGTGCAGGATTCGGCACAAGCCAGGGTCTTTTTCTGTACCAGCAGCATTTTTGCCACTACCCCGGCCATGGTTTCATTGTCACGGGCGTATATACAGCTGCCCAATCTTTCTACAAGATCTTTTTCAGTCTTAGCCAGAAGTTCAAGACACCTTTCTTTTGTCTCTGCTTTGGCTGTCAGGCGAAGATGGAGTTCGTTCGCCCTTGCCAGGGGAGCTATGGTCGGGTTGATCTGGCTGCTGATTAAATCGGCTATTTTTTCCTCCATTGCCGCTTCACCGATTCCCGTTACTTTCAGAATACGGGAAAGCAAAACACTGCCGGTGGCAGGCAGGAAAGGCAGCACTTTTTCTGTAAACATCGGTTCCATTTCCCGCGGCGGACCCGGCAAAAGAATAATTATTTTGTCCTGATGCTCCAGCCAGATACCTGGCGCAGTACCGAAATCATTATAAAGCAGGCGGGCTCCTTGAGGCAGCAGCGCCTGTTTCAGGTTGTTGGCGGTCATTTCCAAGCCGCGCTGCCTGAACATTTCTTCCATATTTTTCTGCCATGTTGAGTTTATTACAAGCGGCAGCGCTAAAATCTTTGCCAGTATTTCCTTTGTCAGGTCGTCGCTTGTAGGCCCCAATCCTCCCGTTCCAATAATAATATCCGACCTTGATATGGCCCTGGACAAGGCTTCTTCCAGCCGGGCCGGGTTATCACCCACAACAGTCTGCCAGTAGACGTCAATTCCTTTTTCGGCCAGCTTTTCAGATAAAAAACGGGCGTTTGTATTAACGATTTGCCCAAGCAGTAGTTCAGTCCCCGTTGTTATTATTTCAGCAATCATCATCTACTTCTCCTTTGCGCAGGGAATGGCTTCTTCGATAATTCCGCCGCCCACCAGCTCTTCGCCATTGTAGAAGACAACAGACTGCCCCGGAGTAACGGCCCTTACCGGAGCCTTGAATTCAACACTTGCCATCTCGCTTTCAAGGGGATAAACAGTGGCGGGAACTTCTCTTGCGTGATAACGTATTTTTGACGTTACATCAAAAGCATCCTGCAGTCTGTCAATAGCAATAAAATTCAAATTGCCTGCAGTAAGGGCGCAGGAATAGACATCCCGGTCTGTACCGACTATCAAGGCATTGTTTTCCGTATCCAGGCGCACAACAAAAAGGGGCTTCCCCAGGGCAATGCCAAGCCCTTTGCGCTGTCCTACCGTGTAATTAATAAGCCCCTTGTGGGTCCCGAGAATATTCCCCTCTGTGTCTAAAATCGGACCGGGTTCGGCTTTCGCAGCAGTTTTTTTGCGCAAAAAGTTTTTGTAATCATTATCTGGTATAAAGCATATTTCCTGGCTCTCCGGCTTGCCGGCTACGTCAAGGGAATATTCTGCAGCCATTTGACGTACTTCGCTTTTCAGGTATTCTCCCAGTGGAAAAAGAATCCGGCTTAATTGATTCTGTTTAAGGTTGTAAAGAAAATAAGTCTGATCCTTTGTACGGTCTCTTGCTTTTAAGAGGCGATATTTTCCTGTCCAGGAATCATAAGCAATTCTCGCATAATGACCTGTTGCCATATAATCCGCCTCCAGTTCAGCTGCCTTGCGCAGAAAAAGGCCAAATTTCACATAGCGGTTGCAGGCGATACAGGGGTTTGGCGTTCTGCCCCGCATGTATTCACTGGTAAAATAATCAACTACTTTACTTCTGAAATCCTGTTTAAAATTAAAAACATAAAAAGGAATAGCAAGCTTTTCCGCCACCTGCCTGGCATCGGAGACGGCCTTTGCTGAACAGCAGTTTTTTTCCGCTACTGCGGCATCATCATCGTCAGCCCAGAGACACATTGTCGCTCCTAGGACTTCATAACCTTGTTTTTGCAGTAAAACAGCCGCCATTGAGCTGTCAACTCCGCCGCTCATGGCTACCAGAACGCGTTTTTTGCTCAGGGACGGCACCTCCTTATTTGCTGTCTTTAATTATTATCTCCGGAAGTTATTTTTACTTTGCCGCGCGTGGCATCCATAAGCTGATTTTCCAGCAAATTCAGTTTATGAACAGGTACATCGGCTGCTACCATAATTCTGTCTTTTAAATAACTTATATTTTTTATTTCGCCTGCAGCTGCGTTAATTTCCCGCAGTACCCTGCCTATATTTTTATAATCTGCTTCAACGGTAATACTTTCCCGAAATACCTCCTTTTGCCGCCCCGCTTCTTCCAGGCCGGCCTCGGCACAGGCGCGGTATGCCCTGATCAGTCCTCCTATTCCCAGTTTTACACTGCCGAAGTAGCGGGTGGCAACTATGACCACATTTGTCAGGCCGGCACTTTCAATGGCCTGTAGCAGCGGTTTTCCGGCAGTCCCTGCAGGTTCGCCGTCATCGCTCTGCCTGCTGATTGCAGAATCTCCAAAACCTATTTTATAAGCATAAGCATTGTGGGTTGCGTCATGAAAATGACTGCTTATTTTTCTGATAAATGATTTTGCTTCCTTTTCTTTGTCCACCCGGGAAACACTGGCAATAAAGCGGCAGGCTCCCACAGGCAGTTTAACCTGAACAGACCTGGCGACGGTAAGAAAAGAATTACTCATGGCGCTTCTCCTTTTGACGCAGATTTTCCCAGTGTTTCATTCGCTCACCGATGGTTCTCTCATAACCGTTGCCCGACGGTTTATAAAACTTAAGCCGCTTTATCCCTGTAGGGAAATAGTTTTGCACGACAAAATGTCCCGGATAAGCGTGCGGATAAAGATAGCCTTTTCCGTGTCCCAAATCTTTTGCACCGCTGTAGCCGGTACCGCGCAAATGGGCAGGCACCTTTGCCCCCGGTATTCTCTTCAGTTCGGCAAGTGCCTTGTCTATTGCCACATAGGCGGCATTGCTTTTCGGCGCCGTAGCCAGATATAATGTCGCCTGGGCCAGAGGGATTCTGCCTTCCGGCAGGCCAATCATCTGCACGGCCTGGGCGGCTGATACAGCCACAAGCAGGCCATGGGGATCGGCATTGCCGATATCCTCGGCGGCAAGGATTACCAGGCGACGGGCGATAAATAGCGGATCTTCTCCTGCTTCCAGCATTCTGGCAAGCCAAAACAGAGCTGCGTCTGGGGCAGACCCGCGTACCGATTTTATAAAGGCGGAAATAACATCATAGTGGCTGTCGCCATCCCGGTCATATACGATATATCGTTGCTGAACGGCTTCTTCTGCGGTCTTTATGTCTATTGTTTTTTTGCCTGAAACATCTTTTTTTGCCAGAGCCGCAGCCAGCTCCAAAGCATTTAAAGCTCCTCTGGCATCTCCGTTGGCTGACCTTGCCAGATGCTGCAGGGCATCCTTGCTTATCTCGACATCATGCAGCTTTGCCTGCGGCGCCTTCAGGGCCCGGGTTAAAAGAGCGACTATATTTTCTTCCGATAAGGGTTCAAAGGGAAAAACCCGGGAACGGGACAGAAGAGGCGCATTTACCGTAAAATACGGGTTTTCTGTAGTGGCACCGATTAAAATTATCAGCCCTTTTTCCACCGCAGGCAGCAGGGCGTCCTGCTGGCTTTTGTTAAAGCGGTGGATTTCGTCAATAAACACTATTGTTCTTTTGCCATATTCAAAAAGCTGCCTCCGGGCTTCTTCAATGTGTCTGCGTAATTCCGCAACACTGGAGGATACGGCATTGACCCGAATAAAGAAAGCTTTGGTATGGGAGGCGATTATCTCTGCCAGGGTTGTCTTGCCGGTGCCGGGTGGACCGTAAAAAATCATGGATGAAAGAGTGTCATTTTCCAGCAGGCGTCGCAGGGGCTTGCCTTCCCCTACCAGGTGGTCTTGTCCGACAAAGGATTCCAGGTCCCTGGGGCGCAAGCGTACGGCCAGGGGGCCGTGTTTTTTAAGTTCTTCCTCTTCATATAAGGAAAAGATATCCATTATATCACCTGCCTGTTTTCTGCCTCTGCCTCTGCCTTATAGCTGATTCCGACTAGGAACATACGTTTGCCCTGTTGTCTGAAAAAAAAGTAGTCAGTGACTACTTTTTTTTTTGATCCTTCAAGCAGCTTTGATTTGCCACCGTACAGGAAGTTTTACAGGCGGATTGGCATGATGACTGGCATTCGCCGCAACCGGCATCTTCTTTTAATTCTTTTATAATATTGGCATTAAAAGTCATAATATGTTTTTTCTCCAAATGTCTCGCCTCCTGACTATGGTAAAAACAATACGCTTTTATTATAGCATACTCACCAGTGGCGGTAAAGGTTTTGAGAAAAGGCAAGCCGGCTTAACTGCGGTAATGCAGCGCCGGCTTTTGGTGGTCGTTTTTAACGAATGTAATTATTTGTTTAATTCCTCCAGCATTTTTTCCAGATCAATGCCATGCACCATGGCAGCTTCGGCTATTGTCTCGCCCTCGGCGCTTTTACACCCCAGGCAGTGCATGCCGTGGCTTAAAAAAACCTTCACTGCCTCAGGGTTTATCCGGATAGCTTCAACAATGGTCATATCTTCAGTAATTTTTTGCTCCATTAATTTTCAATCCTCCTCGGACCTTTTTACTTATTTTACAGCTTAGCCTCTTTTTCGTCAAGGTAAACGGCTATTCAGAACTTTTGCTATTTGGCGGTATAAACTTTTTTACAGTATTCAATACCGGTCACGGCATCGGTTGCATAGGCATCCGCGCCGGTAAACTCAAGGATATCTTCACTCATTATTGTGCCGCCGATGATAACTTTTACCTGTTCGCGCAGGCCGGCTTCTTTAAGTGCATCGACAACTTTTTTCATTTCCGGGTAAGTATTATTTAACAGTGCACTTAATCCCAGTACTCTTGCACCGCTTTTTTTAACCATTTTTACAAATGTATCAGCCGGCACATCAACCCCCAGATCGATCACCTTAAAACCATGGCTGCGCAGCAAGCTGACAACTATATTTTTGCCGATGTCATGAATGTCTCCGCGTACTGTTCCAATTACTACCGTACCGATAATTTTGTCTTCAATGCTTGAACTGGCAATCAAAGGATTCAGCTTTACCATAACACCCTGCATTATCTCCCCGGAAAGCATTAAGTCAGTAAGGTAATATTGCCCGCTTGCAAACCTTTCCCCTACCTCTTTTATGCCGGCGTTGCAGGCATCAATAATCTCAAGGGGAGATACCTGCTTTTCAATCAGCTCATCAACAACTTCATTCACCAGGTCTTCATTCAGGTCCCGTAAAGCAGCGGTTAGTCTGTTCATAACCAAATGCCTCCTTTTACGATTGCAACTTTGCTTTTATTCTATCCTCCAGTCAGTAATGCCAAAATTAACAACCTCTTTCTGACCTGCCGTTGCAGAAAAAACATCAACCAGCAAATTCAGATGCCGGTGTAACTGTGCAATAAGCTTTCCTCCTTTGCAGCAGTATTAAGCAAGAAAATGGACTGGCATTAATTAGGGGAAAAAGACAAAAGTTTCTGACAATTAGTAAATTCCAACATATAGTCAAACATAATTTTGGAATTTGTCACAAATCTATTATAACTTATTACCAACAATTATGTCCATAATTATTTTTTGGGAAACAGCACTAAACAAAAAAACACCTGTCCGGAATACAGGTGTTTTTTAAGCTCTTCTACTCTTTTATTAAGGGCGGGTAGATAATCTTCCAGGCCTCGTCTCCAGTCAGCTTGTCGGTCACTTTAACAAGCTTAATTGCATAAGTCTTGCCGTCTTTTACAGCCTTCCACTTCACCAGAACCGTATTGTCGTCGATAAACTCCTCCCTGACATCCTCAACATCTGTGTATAGCTCTTCATCTATATATTGAACAATTTCATCTTCCGGGTCAGCTTTAATATATTCTTGCGAATTGGGCGGCGCAGTATCTTCGGAAAGCAAATTCCACATTGTCTCCCTGTCGTCATACTCCCTGGTTTGGGAAAGGAGATAGAACTTGCAAATCGAAAGAGGTGACAACCCTTTTAAATCCCTGTCTTTGTAAGAAAACAGATACTCATCATATACTTTCAGTTCATCCTTTGTCAGCTTTGTTAAATCCGTGATTTCCCCTTCTTCATCGTTATTGTTCCTACCACCGCACCCGGCAACCGGCAACACAAGCAACAAACACAGCAATATCAAAAGAAATCTGGAGATTTTCTGCACAAGAACACTCCTTTCTTCAGAAAATAACAGCAAGCACTGCTATCCGGCATCTATGATTGCTGGCTATTTCTTAGTATACCTGGACGGGTCCCGGTAGTCAAGAATATCTAATGCGTAATTCAGCAAGTTTAGATAATTCAGACTTTTAAATTACAGATTAATGCCAAATATCCCCCCGGCTGCGCCGGCAGAAAAAGCAAGGATAATTTTTGTCAGGTAAGTTATGTCAAGGTGAAATCCCGGAAGTAAAATTTTCCCCAGGATAATCAGGCCTGCCAGGTAAACCAGGCCCAGCAAACCTCCGTTCAGCCAGCCTTTAACCCTGAGTTTCCTGGTAGAATATGCCGCTCCTGCAAAAACGGAAATCAGGGAAACAGCATTAACCGTATAAGGCATGACCGATTCCGAAAGTGAAGTATATTGAATTAACACACTGAAGGCCAGAAAGCAAAAAAGGGATATTAAGTAGGCAAAAATGACGCCTTTCAAGATAACCGGGAAAGCAGGGGAAGTCGTTTTTACCGGTACTGCGGCATTTTTTCTGGGCATGGGGTTCACCTCCGTAGTTTCCTACTTGCAATGTATGTCCCAGCCCGGCAGATTATGCCGCAAAACTGCTACTTGTCAAGTACGCTTTCTACACTGAACTTGGCCATCTCTACGATTACTTTATCGGCCAGTTTTACCGTGATATCATCTTCCTTAATTCTTTCGATGGTACCGTAGAAACCGCCGATTGTCCTGATTTTGTCGCCTACTTTCAGGTTATCCAGCATTTCTTTTCGTTTTTGCTGCTGTTTCGTTTGAGGACGGACGATCAGCAAATACATCAGGGCAAAGAAAATAATCAGGGGAGCAAATAGTTTTAAATATCCAATCAACTCTTCCATTTTTTTAGTCCTCCTTTTTTTGCCTGTATATGGCATGGAATTCCCGGTAAAAGCTTTTAAAGCTGCCCTCCAAAATGCTTTCCCTGATTCTTTTCATAAAAGTTATCAGGAAATGCAGATTATGATAGGTTGTCAGCCTGTGCCCCAGTATTTCATTGACTTTTAGCAGGTGGCGAATATAAGCCCGCGTGTAATTTCTACAGGTATAACACCTGCAGCCTTCTTCCAGAGGGCGAAAATCACGGGCAAAAGAAGCATTGCGCACTGTAAGTGTCCCGTGCTTTGTCAGTACCGTGCCGTTGCGGGCAATTCTGGTGGGCAGCACACAGTCGAACATATCAATTCCCCGTTTCACACCCTCAATTAAATAATCAGCCGTTCCTACTCCCATCAGGTAGCGCGGTTTATGGTGCGGCAGGAGCGGTACAGTCTCTTCCAGGATATTATACATCAATTGCGGAGGTTCTCCAACACTCAATCCCCCTACAGCATAACCCGGAAAATCCATGGCGACCAGTTTGGATGCGCTTTTTTTGCGCAAATCACTGTACATTCCGCCCTGAACAATGGCAAACAAAGCCTGTCCTTTTCTTGTGTGTTTTTTCAGGCAGCGTTCTGCCCAGCGTGTTGTCCTGGCCACCGATTCCTCAACATAGTTGCGTTCTGCCGGGTAAACCACACATTCATCAAAGGTCATGGCGATGTCCGAGCCTAATGCTTCCTGGATTTCAATTGCCTTTTCCGGGCTTAGGAAGTGCTCGGAACCGTCGATGTGGGAACGAAAAGTCACCCCTTCTTCGGATATTTTGCGCAGCGGGGCCAGGCTAAATACCTGAAAACCGCCGCTGTCGGTAAGAATGCCCCCGTCCCAGTTCATAAAAGAATGCAGTCCCCCTGCTTCTTCGATTAACTTGTGGCCGGGACGCAAATACAGGTGATAAGTATTGCTTAAAATCATTTTAGCGCCTATTTCCCTCAGTTCATCGGGGGTCATTGTCTTGACGGTTGCCTGCGTCCCTACCGGCATGAAAACCGGGGTTGGGATATCTCCGTGAGGAGTGTGCAGGATTCCGGCCCTTGCTCCCGTTTCCGGGCATTCTTTCTTTAATGTAAAATTAACAGCAGCCACTGTCATCTCTCCAAAACCATGTATTATGTAACTGTTTAAACAATGAGCATGGCATCGCCAAAACTGAAAAAGCGGTAGCGTTTCTCTACCGCCTGCCGGTAGGCGTGCAGTGTTTTTTCACGGCCGGCAAAAGCCGAAACCAGCATCAGCAGGGTAGATTTGGGAAGGTGAAAATTTGTCAGCAACATGTCTGTGGCTTTAAAACGATATCCCGGGCAGATAAAAAGATCAGTCCATCCGCTTCCTCCCCGCAGCCTTCCCCGGTCATCGGCCAGGGTCTCCAGAGTACGGCAGGAAGTTGTTCCGACAGCGATAATCCTGCCGCCTTTTTCTCTGCAATTATTGATGGTTTGTGCCGCTTTATCAGGCATGTGGTAATACTCACTGTGCATTTGGTGGTCTTCTATATTTTTTTCCTTTACAGGGCGGAATGTGCCGAGTCCAACATGAAGGGTTAGATAGACAGTTGCAATGTTGCGGCGTCTTATTTCATCAAGCAAGAACGGGGTGAAGTGCAGCCCTGCCGTTGGCGCCGCAACTGAACCTTCATTCTCTGCATAGACGGTCTGGTAGCGCTGCCTGTTTTTCAGCTTTGTTTTTATATAAGGAGGCAGGGGCATCTCACCAAGCCTTTCAATTATTTCGGCGAAATTACCCGTGTAGTGAAATTCAACCAGGCGCCTGCCTTCCGGAAGAACAGAGATTATTTCCGCTGTAATTTCACCGTCATCGAAAACAATCACCTGTCCCGGTTGCAGTCTTTTCCCCGGCCTGACAAGAGTCTCCCAGATCTTCTCGCTTCTGCGGTGCAGCAGCAAAATCTCCGCCAGAGCGCCTCCGTTTTTTTTGCGGCCCATTAAGCGTGCGGGTATTACCCTGGTATTGTTGAGAACAAGTACGTCTCCCTCCCGCAGATAGGAGAGCAAATCGGTAAACCGGCGATGTTCTATACTGCCGTCGCTTCTCTTAAGTACCATCAGGCGTGAGCGGTCTCTTTCATCCAGGGGTTCCTGGGCAATCAGCTCAGGCGGAAGACGGTAGTCAAATTCATCTACGAGCAAAAAACCACCACCATAGTTGCTTCATTAAGGTTTTTTTCCGCTGCTTCCGACCCGGCAAATTATGAACCGCCGGCTTAGCGGCGCAAATAATTAAGCAGCAATAATACCGCCGATAAAAGCAGGCTGATAACAATGCCCGTCATAAGAGGGAAGTAAAAAACAAAATTATCTCTTTTTATTAATATATCACCCGGAAGTCTGCCCAATTTTAATTGAACACCCAAAAAGCGCAGAACGTGTGCTCCTATAAAAAGCAAAAATGAAAGCAGAATACAGGCTGCACCGATTATCAGCAAATATTTTGCCGCCCTTTCCATATCTGCCTCCTCTACCATAGTGTTGACTGGCCGCCGTCCTGCCTCCAGCGCAGCCCCAAGTGACGGCATGCTGCAGGGGTGATTACCCGCCCGCGTGGTGTTCTCTGCAGAAAGCCGATCTGCATTAAATAAGGTTCGTATACATCCTCAATTGTTTCAGCTTCTTCAGAAATGGCAGCTGCCAGGGTGTCAAGCCCGACAGGACCGCCGTCAAATTTTTCCACCATAGTCCGCAGCAGAAGCCTGTCTGCCTCATCAAGCCCCAGAGCGTCCACTTCCAGCATTTCCAAAGCTTGCAAGGCAACGGTGTCATTAATTATATTATTAGCTTTTATCTGTGCAAAATCCCTGGCCCTTTTCAAAAGGCGGTTGGCAACACGGGGGGTGCCGCGTGAGCTTTTTGCAATAATAAGGGCGCCTTGTTCAGTAATGTCAATTTGCAGTATCTTTGCTGAGCGAATAATTATTTCCTGCAGTTCCCTTTCACTGTAAAACTCAAGGCGCGCGACAACGCCAAAACGGTCGCGCAGCGGGGGAGACAAAGCGCCAATCCTTGTTGTGGCGCCGATTAATGTGAAAGGCGGCAGGTCAAGCCTCAAGGAACGGGCACTGGGGCCCTTGCCGATAATGATATCAAGGGCAAAATCCTCCATGGCCGGATACAGTATCTCTTCAACGGGCCGGCTCAGTCGATGAATTTCATCAATAAAAAGCACATCATAAGGAGCAAGGTTCGTTAGTATTGCGGCTAAATCACCCGGTCTTTCAATGGCCGGGCCGGAAGTAGCCCGCAAGCCAACGCCCAGTTCGGCGGCAATAATATGTGATAAAGTAGTTTTCCCAAGGCCCGGCGGCCCGTAAAGAATAACATGGTCAAGGGAGTCGCCTCGCTTGCGGGCGGCAGCAATAAAAATACGCAATTTTTTTTTCAGTTTATCCTGTCCGATATATTCATCCAGTGTGCGGGGACGCAGCGTCATATCCTGCTGGTCATCGCCGGGATGAGAACGGGCGGAAATTATTCTTTCTTCCATTTTATCTCCTTACCGTTCCGCCAGTGCTGACAGGGCGCGGCGGATTATTTCTTCGGCGTTCAGATTTTCACCGCGTTTAGATACTTTCTGCAGGGCTTGCTGAGCTTCAGTACCGGTATAGCCCAAAGCTAGCAAGGCAGCCATGGCTTCACTCGCCGGATCGCCAGTCCGGGTGCCGGAAGCTTCCGTGCCGGCTAACGGAAAAGCGGCTTTACTTAATTCACTCACTTTTTCTTTCAGTTCTACTATAAGACGTCTGGCTGACTTTTGTCCTATACCGGGCGCTCTGGTCAGGACTTTAAGATTTTCGTTTATTATTGCCAGGAAGAACTCCGCCGGTGCCAGTGTTGACAGAATTGACAGGGCTGCCTTAGGCCCTATTCCCGTTACCGAAAGCAGCATTTCAAAAAGCATCTGTTCATCCTTTTCGAGAAAACCGTAAAATTTCGGAGTTTCATCCCTGACAATCATGCAAACATACATTTTAACTTCGCTTTCACCTGCGGGAAGACGGTTTATTACTGTTGTAGGAACATTAATCAACCAGCCAAGCCCGCCGTTTTCAATCACAACCGTTTCAGTGCCGACTTCCGCCAGCCGGCCTTTTATATAACTAAACATAAATACCTCTCACCGCCGCAGGCGAAGAAGAAGTTTGAGCGTGGCAGATGGCAACTGCAAGAGCATCGGCTGCGTCATCGGGGCGGGGAATTTCTTTAAGACCTAAAAGGATTTGCACCATTTTCTGCACTTGTACCTTTTCCGCCCTGCCGTATCCGACAACAGCCTGTTTTACCTGCAGGGGCGTGTATTCAAAAACCTCAAGATTGTTGTGGCATGCCGCCAGGATGGAAATCCCCCGGGCCTCCCCGACCTGCATGGCGCTGATGGCATTTTTGAAAAAAAACAATTTCTCAATGGCCATTACTTCCGGTTTTTCACGTTTTATTATTTCCGTCAGCTTCCCGTATATTTTGGCAAAGCGCAGGGGCATTTCTTCGGAAGCGACCGTTTTGATACACCCATAGGCAAGGGCGCGGTTTTTTGTCCGGTCGGAATCTATGATTGCATAGCCGGTTGCGGCAAGACCGGGGTCTATCCCTAAAATTCGCAAAGGAATCTCCCCTCCTAACATATTATGCAAACATATATTCGCTTTTCTGCCGTGCTTTTCCTGCCGGGGCATTGTATTTAGATAATTATTGTCCTTTGCGAAAACATTTTTTCCACTATGCTGTACATATTGGCGATTTCACCAACCTGCAGGCTGTCTTTGAGTTAATATTTTTCTTTTTGGTAGATTGTTACCCGGAATACATCATTGTCTGCGCTTACCACGCTTTCCAGCCCCAGGGAATGTTTCCGCAACGGGCTTTGGACATTCCATATTACGGCAGTCAAGTATGGTTTCTTTCAGGCCTTTTCAACTCATTTGCGGTTTTATCTAAGATAACATATTTTCCTCCTGAAAAAAAGACCGGCTGTTTAGAGGATAGTGTCAAGACACTTTAGGTTTTAAGACGAACCTCACACCACTCAAACAACACTACGTTTATTTAGCTCTTTTAATGCAAACCGGGTATGGCTGCTTCCACCTCTGAAAAGCGGCACATTATTCCGATACTCTTTGCCTCTTAATCTTTTTTGCCGGATGCGTTTCATCTCTTCATGAACAAATTGTTTTAATTCGATG
>DGEC01000117.1 GCA_002385745.1 Firmicutes bacterium UBA3936 | reverse complement strand
CTAAAGTGTCTTGACACTATCAAAATTAGCTTGGCAATTGTATTGCAGGAGGTTCTTTGGTATAATATAGTACATCACAGGAGAGATGTACCGGGAGGTGTTTTCTTTGTCATTGCAGGCAGGTGATATCCCAACGGAATTGGGGAATATAAAAATCGCCGAAGAAGTGGTGGCAATTATTGCAGGCTTGGCTGCCGCGGAAATAGAAGGAGTCACAGGAATGAGCGGCGGTATTGCAGGCGGAATAGCTGAAATGCTTGGGAGAAAAAGCTTTTCCAAAGGAGTAAAGGTTGAAGCCGGCGAAAGCCAAGTTGTAATTGATATATCCATAATTGTAAAATATGGAGTCCGCATTCCCGATGTAGCCTGGAAGATACAGGAGAAATGCAAACAGGCCGTTGAATCCATGACCGGCCTGGAAGTAAAAAAAGTAAATGTTAATGTTCAGGGAGTAAGTTTTGACAATGTTAAAACTGAGGCGGCCGAAGAGTAGCATTATGTATGCCGATATCGCTAAAGCCCCTGTCAAGCAGGGGCTTTCCGGTAGCAAAACCCGCGCAGCCTAAAGGCGATAAGGAGTGGTGTTTATGAGAATACAAGAAAGACTGTCCTTAATTTTGTTGGCTTTGATATTTACTGCTTGTGCAGCGGTCCTGGGAGGGGCTGCCCTGTCCCTGCCCTTCCAGGAAGCACTGCGGACAAGCATCGGGACTGTTTACGGAAGGCTGGAATTTACTCTCCTGGCAGTACTGCTTTTGGCTGTGGCAGTTTACTTTCTGCTTTCCGCAATACGTGTTTCTGAGCCTGTGCAAAGTATTACGCAGATTGCCGCCCTCGGAGAGATCCGCATCAGTTTTAAAGCCGTGGAAAGCCTTGTCACAAGAGCGGCCTACAAAGTAAGAGATATCAGGGACATTAAGGTGCGCATCCGGCAAATGGAACACGGACTTGTAATTTTTCTGCAGGCGCTGGCTATGCCGGACAGAAATATCCCGCAGGTTACTGCAGAACTGCAGGAAGTAGTAAAGGAATACGTGGAAAACGCGACCAGCAGCAGAGTGGCCGAGGTCCGGGTCCTGATTGACAACATTGCCGGCGATGTTGTGAAAGTAAATCGCTAATTGCAAAAGGAAGGTGTGGATATGCCTGCCAAGACGCTAAGGCAGCTGCTCGATGAACACTGGGGAAAATGCTTCGGCGCCCTTTGCGGTTTGATAATCGGTCTTGCCGTTTTGTTTTTCGGTTTTTTACGCACCGTTTTTCTTTTGTTTTGCATTGCCCTGGGAATTTACCTGGGACACTATTTTGACCGTTTCGAAGACTTGAAGAACCCCTTCCGGCGCTTGTGGCCGGATGACAAATGACAGAGGTGAAATATGAGCCGACGCCTTGCCAGGGAAATAGCTTTTAAAACACTTTTTCAACTTGACCTGGGAAAAAATGAAATTGAGCCCACCCTTTCCGGGCTGCTGGCAGAAAGCGGTATCAGCAGGGAAAATGCAGTCTTTGCCCGGGAACTGGTAAACGGCACCGCGGAAGCCCTGGCTGAAATAGACAGGGCTATTTCTCAATATTTGCAGAAGTGGCAGCTGGAAAGGCTGGCAGCCGCTGACCGCAATATTTTGCGCCTGGCTGCCTATGAGCTGCTGTACAGGCCGGATATTCCCGCTGTTGTATCAATAAACGAGGCGCTGGAATTAGGGAAACTTTATCACAGTGAGGAAGCGGCCAAATTCCTGAATGGAGTCCTTGATAAACTGGCCCGGGATCATGGCAGGGTGGACAAGGTGGATAAATAATGTATCTCGGTATTGATACGTCGTGCTATACAACTTCTCTGGCTGCCGTTGACAGCGAGGGCCGGTTGCTTGCCGATGAACGCAGGCTGCTCCCCGTACCTGAAGGTAAAAGGGGATTGAGACAGTCTGAAGCGGTTTTTTTGCATCTTGGCAATTTGCCGAAGCTTGCAGCACTGGTTAAAGAGAAACTGGGGACGCTTGAAATAGCAGGCCTTGCCGCTTCTGTCCGGCCCCGGCCGCAGGAGCAGTCGTATATGCCCGTGTTTACTGTCGGCGCTTCCTTTGGCAAGAGCCTGGCCTCCTTTTCAGGGGCGGCTTTCTGGGAGCTTTCGCATCAGGAAGGGCACCTGCTGGCAGGGATCTGGTCCTCCGGCATGGCGGAAAAAGATTTTTATGCCCTGCATGTTTCCGGCGGTACTACGGAACTTTTAGCTGTTGCCTTTGCAGGCGGTATTTGGAAGATTAAAAAAATAGGAGGGACAGAGGATCTGCATGCCGGGCAGTTTATTGACCGTGCCGGTGTAGCTTTGGGGCTGTCTTTCCCTGCAGGGCCGGAACTGGAGAAGCTGGCCCAAAAGGCAGGGAGCGAAACGGTTGACGTGCCGGTTTCTGTCCGCGGCACGACAGTTTCTTTTTCCGGCCCTGAAAGTCATATACAGCGTTTAATTTCCGCTGCCGGCGGCAGCAAGGCGGAGATAGCCCGGGCCGTAGAAAGCTGCATTGCCGCTTCGCTGCTCCGGCTTGTCAGGAATGCCTGGAAAGAATACGGGCAAAAGCCCGTCCTTTTTATTGGCGGTGTAATGGCCAATGATTTTATCCGCCGCCGCCTTGATGGCAGCCTTCCGGGGCACTGCCTGTTTGCGGATGCCCGCTACTCCGGGGACAACGCCGTCGGTGCAGCCCTGTATGCCCGGGAGAAGGCAAAAGCAGACGCTTCGTAATGCCGGCATGCTGTTTCTTGGATGTGACATTATGTGGCGGCAAATATAGAAAGCAGGAGGGGTGTTGCTTGGGTGGATAACGAGTACGGGCACGTCCTTTCAGTGACGGAGCTGACACAATACATAAAAGAAAAATTTAATGCTGACCCGTTGCTAAACCGCCTGCGGGTCAACGGAGAAATTTCCAATTTCAAGCACCACAGCTCAGGCCATATGTATTTTACACTTAAAGACCATAACGCCGCCCTGCGCTGTGTGATGTTTCGCAGTGCCAACCGCAGGCTGAATTTCCTGCCGGCTGACGGTATGAAGGTTATTGCCGCAGGCAGGGTTACAATTTATGAACGGGACGGACAGTACCAGCTTTATGTCGATTCCCTGCTGCCGGAAGGGGTTGGCAGCCTTTACGCTGCTTTTGAGCAGCTTAAGGAAAAACTGGCCACCGAGGGCCTTTTTGACAGTGCAGTCAAGAAAAAATTGCCCCGCCTGCCGCAGCGCATCGGGGTGGTTACTTCTCCTACCGGGGCTGCCGTGCGGGATATAGTGACAACTGTTTCCCGCCGCTATCCCCTAGCCGAAATCCTGATTGTGCCCGTTTTGGTACAGGGGCCCGATGCTCCCGGGCAAATAGCGGCGGCACTGTCATTCATTAACAGCGTGCCGGGCGTGGATGTCATTATTGTCGGGCGCGGGGGCGGTTCCATAGAGGAACTCTGGGCTTTTAACGAAGAAATTGTAGCCAGGGCTATTTTTGCTTCCAAGGTGCCGGTTATTTCGGCGGTTGGCCACGAAACGGATTTTACCATTGCAGATTTTGTTGCCGATGTACGGGCGGCCACCCCGACGGCAGCAGCCGAACTGGCTGTCCCTGACAGCCGTGAAATTCGCAATTTTTTGGATACGGCGCAAAAACGTCTGGTGACAATAACGAGCGGCAGGCTGGAAGAGAATAAGCGGTACCTTGCCAAACTTGCCTCGGCCCGCGTACTGGTCAGACCCTTGGAGCGGGTTGATCAGGCAAGGCAGACACTTGACAATCTGACAACCGGCTTGGAAGTAAGAATGAACTATTATTTAAAGGGCCTTGCCGCCCGGCTGGAGTTAATGAAGGGAAAGCTTGCCGCGTTGAATCCCCAGGCTGTCTTAAACAGGGGGTTTTCCATCTGTTATGACAGCAAGGGAAACATTATCACAGACAGCGGCTGCCTGCAGCCCGGCGACGGTATTTTGCTGCGCCTGCGGAAAGGCAGGGCCGAGGCTGCTGTTACACATACATATACGGAGGAATAATAATGAAAAATGATGCACCGGAGAGCAAGCTGTCTTTTGCGGAAACTCTTGACAGGCTGGAAGAAGTGCTGCAGAAGCTTGAAAGCAGCGAATGCCCCCTGGAAGAGGCAATTGAGCTTTTTGAAGAAGGGATGAACCTGGTTAAATTAGGGCGTCAAAAATTGGATACGGCGGAAAAGAAAATCAGTATTTTGCTTAAAGAAGCCGGCGAATTTGTTCCCTTTGAGGACGGGGGTGGCCGGGAGTGACAGGCAGCAAAGCGGAAATTATAGCCGCTGTTGATGAAGCCCTGGGCAGCCTACTGCCGAAAGAGGACATGTATCCACCGGAAATACACCGGGCGATGCGCTACAGTGTTTTTGCCGGCGGCAAACGCTTGCGGCCCCTGCTTGTTATATCGGCAGCGGATATTTTTGCCGTGCCTTTGAAACATGCCCTGCCTGTGGCCTGTGCCATAGAAATGGTACACACCTATTCCCTGATTCATGACGATCTGCCTTCCATGGATAATGATGATTACCGCCGTGGACGCCCGGCAAACCATAAGGTATTTGGCGAGGCCATAGCTCTGCTTGCCGGAGACGCACTGCTGACTGCGGCTTTTGCAACGCTGGCCGGTGCAGCGTCCTCTTGCTTTCCCGCAGAAACAGTAATTGAGCTGCAGCGTGAACTGGCGCAGGCGGCAGGCACCTCGGGCATGATCGGCGGGCAAGTTGTTGACATTCTTTCGGAGGGCAAGGCGGTTGACGGGCAGACACTTGATTATATTCACTTCCATAAAACGGCTGCATTAATAACCTGTTGCGTCCGCTCCGGCGCCATCATGGGGCAGGCCTCCCCGGAGCAGTTGCAGACACTGACCGGTTTTGGCCGGAAAATAGGGCTTGCTTTTCAGATTGTTGACGATATTCTTGATGTTACCGGTGATGAAAAGCTGCTGGGCAAAAAAACCGGGGCAGATGCCGGTAAACAAAAGGCAACATATCCTGCCCTGTACGGTCTGGAGGCCGCACGTAAAAAGGCCGCGATTTTGTTGAAAGAAGCACTGGAATGCCTTAAACCTTTCGGCCCGGCTGCCGAAAACCTGAAAGAACTTGCCCGTTATGCCGTTATTCGCAATTCCTGATTGGGCACCGCAGGCCGGTATTTTTGCGGCCGCGCATAAGTGAGCCCGGTACGCTGCGGGCACGGGGGCTAACTGTCAAAGAACATTTAAACGGCTAAGGCGGGCTTTTTAACTTCTGCAGCGGTCTACCCGCTGCTTAGGCAGGTTTGAGTCTGTCTCTTATACACATCTGACGCTGGCGACGAAGGGGGTAGTTTAGATCCCGGTGGTCGCCCGAACAGTGAAAAAAAAGCAAACCTCG
>DGEC01000010.1 GCA_002385745.1 Firmicutes bacterium UBA3936 | reverse complement strand
CATCGAATTAAAACAATTTGTTCATGAAGAGATGAAACGCATCCGGCAAAAAAGATTAAGAGGCAAAGAGTATCGGAATAATGTGCCGCTTTTCAGAGGTGGAAGCAGCCATACCCGGTTTGCATTAAAAGAGCTAAATAAACGTAGTGTTGTTTGAGTGGTGTGAGGTTCGTCTTAAAACCTAAAGTGTCTTGACACTATCCAGCTGAATATAAACTGTTTAAATAAAATTATAGATGTGCTATAATCAGAAAAAAGTATGTCCTGTGCTCGGATTATATTATAAGGACATACTCTTATTTTTTGCTCGGTCAAAGACCTGCAAAAGCAGGGTAAGGAGTGAAAGGCATGGGGCAAAAACTGCTTGCCGCCTCCGTTTTGTTAATTATTATTTTTTTTCTGCCGGCTTGCGGATCATTGGAAGAACAGATGGAAATTGCAAAGGGTGAACCCCTTGAAAATTTAAATCTGACCTTTGATCTGGCCAGACTGAAAAAATTCCATGATCCGAATTTTTACTACCCGGCGGAATCAGACTATGAACTGTTGTTATATAATGTCGATCCCAATTTCTCTCCCGAAGGCAGCGTTACGGCCTTGTGTTTGCAATGCAGCAATTTGGATATTCCGCCGCTTCCTCTCCTGTATTTCCAGGCATTCAGGAAAAATACCACGCAAAAGCAGTTATTTCTGGAGATTTATTACAGGTTTTTTACTCCTGAAGATATAGAACCCTATATTGTCTACGAAGATGAAGAAATTGCCGTTGTCGATGTTACTGATTTTTTGCCTGTTCCGGACTTTGCTGAGCAACTGGAGCTTTGCCTGCAGGGAAAATATAAACATGGCAGGAACTGGTTTACCGAAGTATACAAATATGTAAAAACCTACGAAGATTTAAAGGTTAAGAAAATAAAAGATTCCTTTCAGAGAGCATAAAATCTTTCATTTCAACTAAATATGGTAATGAAGGTTTTTTTATCCGGGAAAGGAGCAGCAAAGGTGACAGCAGGCTTTTTGCAGGTAAAGAATATCGTCTACCATTATCCTGTCGGGAGAAAAAAAATAAAGGCACTGGACGGCATTTCCCTGGCTCTGAAAAGAGAAGGTACCCTTGGTATAGTCGGTGAGTCCGGTTCCGGCAAAAGCACTTTGGGGAAAACAATTGCCGGCCTGCTTGCACCTCAGCGCGGCGCAATCGTTTTCAAAGGATTAGAGATCAGCGGAAAGATGAATACCTCGGTGCAGTATGTATTTCAGAACAGCAGCAAAGCGCTAAACCCGCGCATGCGGGTCCGGGATCTAATTGCCGAAGGGTTAATAATCCAGAAAAAATGGCCGCGGAAGAGAGATTTAATAATTAGGGATGTTATGGATGCGGTGGGCCTGCCGGAAAGGGTTGCGTCATATCTGCCCGGCCAGCTAAGCGGCGGCCAGATACAAAGAGTCGCTTTGGCCCGCGTTCTGGCCGTTGAGCCGGAAGTACTGATTCTTGATGAACCTGTTTCTTCCCTGGATGTGACAACAGGCGCGATGCTCCTCTTAATGCTTGCGGAACTGCGAAAAAAAAAGAAATTATCCTATATTATTATTTCCCATGATTTGGCCGTCCTGCGTCAGACCTGCACAGACATAGCGGTTATTTATGCCGGTAAAATTGTGGAAGCGGGAAGGGCGGATTATATTTTTACAAAACCACGGCATATGTACACAAAGATGCTTTTGGCGGCCCACCCGCAGCCCGATCCCGCATTTAAAATACGGGTAGAAATCAGGCGTGAAGCTGCCGACCCTTTGCATTTACCATCCGGATGCCGTTTTCATCCTCGCTGCCCGGAGGCACTCCCTCTTTGCCGGCGTCAACCCCCTGGCATGGTAAATGTCGCAAAAGAACACTGTGTCTCCTGCCATCTTGCCGGCTAAGCAAATAAAAGTGACGTTTACAGGAAAAGGTACCCTTGCTATAATACTAAGGTATGTATTTTTGATAAAACTAAAGGAGGCTGACATGTACAAAATAACACTGCTGCCCGGTGATGGGATAGGACCTGATATTATGGCTGCCACAAAAAAAATACTTGCTGCTACAAATGTACCCATAGAATGGGAAGAGTATATAGCCGGCGAATTTGCCATAGCCGAGTATGGAACGCCGCTGCCCGAACATGTTTTGGAGTCAATTCGCAGGAATAAAATAGCCCTTAAGGGTCCCCTGACAACACCGGTAGGGACTGGCTTCCGCAGCATTAATGTTGCGCTGCGCATGAAGTTTGATTTATTTGCCAATATCAGGCCGGCCCGTACTTATAAGGGGATAGTTTCCCGCTTTGATAATATTGATTTGGTGATGATACGTGAAAACACGGAGGACCTTTATTCCGGCGTGGAACATATGGTAGGCGAGGACGCGGCGGAAAGTATAAAAATAATAACAAGAAAAGGATCTGAGCGTATCTGCCGCTTTGCCTTTGAATATGCGCTAAAAAATAACCGCCGTAAAGTTACGGCGATTCACAAAGCCAACATCTTGAAATGTACTGACGGACTTTTTCTCGAAGTTTTTTACCAGGTAGCCAAGGATTATCCGCAAATCGAATCAGAGGACAGAATAGTTGACAATATGTGCATGCAACTGGTTCAGAAACCGGAATTGTATGATGTTTTAGTGGCACCGAATCTTTACGGCGATATAGTTTCCGATTTATGTGCGGGGCTTGTCGGCGGGCTGGGTGTTGTG
Source organism: Firmicutes bacterium UBA3936 (assembly GCA_002385745.1). GTDB lineage: Bacteria > Bacillota > Dethiobacteria > Dethiobacterales > Dethiobacteraceae > DTU027. Next base: position 664 of record DGEC01000010.1, on the reverse strand, counting down.
CCGGGGGCTAATATCGGTCATGAAATGGCTATCTTTGAGCCGGTTCACGGCAGTGCACCCAAGTATGCAGGTCTGGACAGGGCCAATCCGACGGCTTTAATCCTTTCTGCGGTAATGATGTTGAGATACCTGGGTGAATATTCCGAGGCATACAGAGTGGAAAATGCCCTTGCCGCCGTAATTAAAGAGGGGAAAGTTGTGACGCCGGATTTGGGCGGAAATGCCAGGGGCATGGAAATGGCAGAAGAAATTATTAGAAAAATGGGTTAACTGTTTTTTTCGGACATTTGCTTTTCAGCCATTTCTATCATTTTTCTTACCATTTTGCCGCCGATGGGGCCGCCTATCCGGCCCCCCACGGATCCGCAAAGGGCGGATGGGACCTGTTGCCAGCCTTTTTCCTTGATATAGGAGTCAATCCCCAGTTCTGACGCAATCTCGTGCTTATATTTGTCCAAATCTGCCTCCCACGAACTTCCGGTGTCGGAAACTATGCCCAGTTCACTTGCTATTTCCATTTTGAATTTGTCGAGCGCCTGTTCCGCTTCAGGAACAAGGCGTTTTTTCTTGCGGCGATTTGTCAATTTGAACACCTCCTGTGCTGGTATTGTTAAATTTATTTTTCAGACAAATGATTTGATCTATCCGCGGCAATTTTAGCTAA
>DGEC01000023.1:21994-29392 GCA_002385745.1 Firmicutes bacterium UBA3936 | reverse complement strand
CTTTCTCAAGTCATCTACCGCTTCTTCGTACGAAACAAACCTGGGCTCACCTCTAGCGACCCGGGCAAGGCTGTAAAGAAGCAGGAGCGGCTTGTGCGGGGCCCGCTCATCCCCTCTTTGCCAGGTCCGGATATTCAATATTTTTTCTTTTAGCTCTTCCGGATGCATCAGAATTAACTCACTTCCTTAAATTTTTTGAAGCGGATTTCTAATTTTTGACGGTCAGGCCAGTGGTCTTTGTTACTGGGTAGAATGAGTTTCTGTTTATGCATTTGCTGAATACCGTATCTTAACATTGGGCCGTCTAATTCCTGCAATATATCTTCCCTGACAATTATTTGATAATTTGGAGTTACCCCGATGATATTACTATCAAAGGCTGCGTGGTGTATCTTGCATAGCGAAAGGCCGTTGGGGATAACCGGGTCTCCGCCTTCTTCTTTATCCGGGATGATGTGTGCGGCATCCAATAGCTGCGGGTGACGCAACCGGCAAAAAGCACACTGCTCCTGGTAGGCCGCTAAAACGCGTGCTCGGAAAACCCTTTGGTGCAACCTGGCTATTGCCTGATTAGTAACATATCGGCGTCTGTAGTATTCTTCGGATGCATACAACACTTCGCCGGGTCCGCTCCTTTGAAAATTCTCTACCAAGTTTTTTTCATCTATAAGAACACGGAAAATCTCTGCATGCTGTATATCTTCTACAATAAATACCGGCCATTCAGCAAGATATTTACCCGGCTCAATTCCTAAAAAGTAAATTAACGGGGTCTTTCTTCTCATTGCTTCTCTTAAACCAACATTATCCCGGTGATGAGGCCCGCCTTTCCTGTAATGGTATTCCAGTAGGCCTCCCATCAAAATAGTGTCAGGATAGGGACTGGTAAACATTCTCTATATTCCCTGTAAAACCCTCCCGATATATGTCAGATTTAGTTGATAATAGCGTATTTTGCCTTTTTGACGATCAGAGGTTTATTGTGTTATAAGCCAATTAGAAGCTGTTGATTAACCAGAATCGTCGGCTGAAAGTCCCGCTGAAAATTTTTCTACACCCAAATATAAAAAAAGCACCTTACCCCTAGTTAGAGTGGAGGTGAATTTAAATATATAAGGAATGGGAGAGCCGGAGTTTATAAGTTTTGCTTTCTGCCCAAATATTTTATACAGATTTTTCCCTTTGAGATTAACTACCCCGTATTCATTTAGTGTAATCATGCCGTTATCATAAGCTTTAGGGTGTAAAATATAGAAAATAGCAGAAGTTCCGTCATGAAAGAAAAAGGCAAAAAAAGAGGGCTGCCGGTTGGCAGGCCTCTTTTCGCTTATTTCTGCGGCAATTCCTCGACTTCGGATATTGTTTCCTGGGTTTTTTCCCTGACGATCTGGTCCAGGACGTTTTGTTTTCTATCAACCAGCTTCCAGGTAACCGTGCCTTCCTCCAGGACGACATCCGTTGCCGGCAGGGTTATGACCTGGTAGCGGTCACGCTTGGGGGTTGCTTGAACTATTACTTCCAACCGGCCGTCTCCCTTTGGAACGGTATAGACGTCGTTTACATCCGCATGCAGGACAAAAACAGCTATTTCATGCTGAGGCTGATAGGGGTAATCCGGAAGGGACAGGGACCATTCTTCCGCAATTTTTGCCCACTCCTCACCGTCTGCCGCCAGGCGGAATGTTGGAGTATCCTTTCTTTCGCCCTGATCAGCAGTAGTAAAGCTAACCTCTTTCTTCCTGGCAGCTTCCTCCGGCGCTATTGCAGGGCTGACCCGAAAGGAATCATATACCGACAGGGACACCAACAGCACCAATAGAAAAAGCAACGGTAGGAGCCGCCGTGCTTCCACCACAAACATCCTGCTTTTGGCCATGCCTTTCCACCTCTCTTCCGCCTGTCTTATTCCAATTCAATGCTATTCGCCTGCGGACAAAAATATGTCCTTATCTTCCAAGAAAAATGGCAGGCAGAAAAGCAAGGCGGCATTTATCCTGCAGGTTCTACTATTGTTCCTTCGAGGCCTTCCGCGGAGACGGCAGTGACAGCAACCGGTGCGATTTTGCCGAGAAGTTCCGGCGCGCTTGGAGCGCTGACACGGACATAATGTTCGGTAAAGCCGGTAATTTTATCCCCGGCGGCTTCTTCAAACAGCACATCCACCTTTTTGCCTATAAACTTCCGGTGATAGTCCGCCGCCAGTTCCCTGCCCACGGCAATGAGGCGGCGGCTGCGTTTTTCCTTTTCCTTTGCCGGCACCTGGCCCGGAAAGGCGGCGGCCGGGGTGCCGCGGCGGGGAGAATATTTAAAAACATGCAGGCGGCTGAAAGCGGCCTCCCGGACAACACGCACCGTGTTGTTAAAATGGATTTCCGTTTCCTGTGGAAAGCCGACCATAACATCGGTCGTCAGGGCAATGTCGGGTATCCGGGAGCGCAGCCACATAACAAGGTGCAAGAACTCAGCGGCGCTGTACCGGCGGTTCATCTGCTTTAGGATGAAGTCATCCCCGCTTTGCAGCGGCAAATGCAGGTGCCGGCAGATTTTTTCTTCCTCAAGTATTAAATCAACCAGTTCAGTTGTTATTTCCGTCGGTTCCAGGGAAGAAAGGCGGATTCTCTGAAGTCCTTCGATTTTTACAAGTTCGCGTAGCAGGCTGCTTATTGTTGCTTCCCCGTCCAGGTCATGGCCGTAGTAGCCCAGGTGCACTCCCGTCAGCACCAGCTCACGGAAGCCTTCCGCCGCCAGTTCCCCGGCAATCCTGACCGTTTCTTCCACGGGGCGGCTGTAAAGGGGGCCGCGGGCAAGGGGAACTATGCAGTAGGAGCAAAACTGGCGGCAACCTTCCTGTATTTTGAGAAACGCCCTGGTCCTCTCTCCCGTCTGCGCCGCCTCCAGCCGCTCAAAACCATGTTTTTCACTTAAAGGCACCACGGCATTGAGACGGGCGGTTTTTGCCTTTTCAATCAGCTCCGGCAGGTTTTCCCGGGCATGGGTTCCCACCACCAGGTCGGCTTCAGGTATTTTCATTACTTCTTCAGCCGCTACCTGGGCATAGCAGCCGGTAACCACAATAACGGCTTCGGGGTTGATGCGCCGGGCCCGGCGTATCATCTGCCGTGATTTGCGGTCGCTGAGATGGGTTACCGTACAGGTGTTAATGATATAGACATCGGCTTTTTCCCGAAAATCCACTGTCCTGTAGCCGTGTCCGGCGAGCAGCTGCTGCAGGGCGGCGGTTTCAGTCTGATTTACTTTGCATCCCAGGGTATAAAAAGCTGCAGTTGCCATTTTTTATCCTCCCAAATCTCCCGCTTCATAGAGGCAGAGGGCTGCGGCGACAACGGCCGCCGTTTCCGCCCGCAGAATGCGGGGGCCAAGTGTAAAAAGCTTCGCCCCGGCTTTTCGGGCCTGCCCCGCTTCCTCTGCAGAAAAGCCCCCTTCCGGGCCGGTTACTACCAGCAGCCGCCTGCAGCGCCCGATTTCCTCCCTGAGCTGCAGGGGGGAATTTTCCCCGGCAGCCTCCTCCCAGAAGAAGAGGACCAGTTCATATTCCGCAAACCGCTGCAAAAGTTCGTTAAAGGGAACAGCTTCCCGCACTGCGGGAAGCAATGAGCGGCGGGCCTGGCCTGCGGCGGAGCGGACAATTCTTTGTCGGCGTTTTTGCTTGCTATCTTTATCTTTCTGCACTTTAACTACGGTGCGGCTGCTTAAGAAAGGCAGAAAGGCGCTTACTCCGAGCTCCGTTCCTTTCTGCAGCACAAAATCAGTTTTCTCGCCTTTCAAGAGTCCGAAAGCCAGGTCAACTTTTGCCCGCGGCTCGCTGCCGGGCAGCCCTTCCAAAAGCCTGCAGCAGACCTGATCCTTTGCCACAGCGGTTATTTCCGCAAGACGACAGATGCCGCCCGGACCGCAAAGTTCCAGCAAGTCGCCTGTTTGCACACGCAAAACACGGGTCAGGTGATGAACATCTTCACCCTGCAGGAATACCGTATCCCCGGTTTTTTGATTGGCTTCGTAAAAAAAGCGGTTCATTATTTCCTCCCCAGAATCAAAGCCGTCCACTGCCCGTCGCTCTTTTCTTCCTCCAATACCAGACCGCATTTCTGCAGCCGGGCTGCCGTTTCCTCTTTCCGGGAAGCAATAATTCCCGAAGCAATTATTTGTCCTCCGGGCAAAAGCTTGCTTTCCAGCCTGTGGCTGATGGCTATTATCAGGTCGGCGGTAAGATTGGCGGTAATTATATCTGACTGCGGAAGCTTGCGCCAGCATTCCTCCTCCAGCAAGTTGCCCCGGAAGAAGGTTGCCTCAAGGCCGTTCCGGGCTGCGTTTTCCCGGCTGCTGCGGACTGCCAGTTCATCATGGTCCACGCCAACGGTACGGCCTGCCCCAAGCAGTTTTGCCGCCAGGGCTAGAATTCCCGAACCGCAGCCCAAATCAGTCACGCTCTTGCCCTGCAGCCTTATTTCTTCCAGCTTCTCCAGGCACAGGCGGGTGGTTTCATGGGTGCCGGTGCCAAAGGCCGCTCCCGGGTCCAGGTAGAGGGAACGGCGCCCTTGCTCACGGTATTTCCCATACCAGGCAGGGACAATTACAAGTTTTACCCCTACCGGTGTCGGCTGCCAGTATTCCTTCCAGGAACTTACCCAGTCTTTATCGTCCACTTCCCGTATGGCAACAGTCCCGCCGGGAAAGCCGTAAAAAGGCAGGCGGGCTACAAATTCCCTGAGTTTTTTTTCAGCAGCGGAACCTAAAAAAGAAACGGGGAAGTATCCCCGTACAATCGTTTCTTTAGCCTGCAGTCCTTTTTCTTCCGGGAAATAGTCGCCCAAGCCTTCTCTTTTTGCCCTTTCCCAATCAAAGGCTTCTTCAAGCACCGTCCCGCCGGCTCCCAGTTCCATAAGCATGGCGGAGACGGCTTCCGCGCTTTCCTGTTGCGTATGGATGCTGACTTCCAATATTTTCATCCGGCAACTCCCCTACTTGCCTCCCAGGGCATCTTTCATTTTACCTATAAAACCCTTGTCGCTGTCGTCAGTTTTTTCCCCGGAAAGCCTGGCGAATTCCCGCAGCAGTTCCTTCTGCCGGGCAGACAGTTTCCTGGGAATCTGAACTATGACCCGGACATGCTGGTCGCCGCTGCCGTAGCCGCGCAGGCGGCGAATCCCTTTGCCGCGCAGGCGGAAAGTTGCCCCGGACTGCGTTCCTTCCGGTATCTTAAGCCGGGCTTTCCCGTCCAGTGTGGGAACTTCCAGTTCGGTTCCCAGGGCCGCCTGGGTAATGGAGATGGGAATTTCGACGTAAATGTCGTCCCCCTGCCGGGAAAAGATTTTATGCCTGCGAACATGGATGAAGATATATAAATCGCCCGGCGGTCCGCCGCGCCTGCCCGCTTCTCCGCCGCCGCTGATGCGCAGGCGGGAACCGGTATCTACCCCGGCCGGGATTTTTACATCTATTTTGCGCTCCCGCTCGATGCGGCCCGAACCGCCGCAACCGGGGCAGCGCTCCTTGATAAACGTTCCCGTGCCGCCGCAGGCTTCGCATGTCCTTACGTTGACAAAGCGGCCGAAGGCAGTGGTGCGGACTTCCTGCTGCTCCCCTGTACCGTTGCAGTAAGTACAGGTTTCCGGTTTTGTTCCCGGTTTGGCGCCGCTGCCTTCACATTTATCACAGTTTTCGGTACGTATAACATTTATGGTTTTTTCTGCGCCAAAGGCTGCTTCCTCCAGGGTAATCTCCAAATCATACCGCAAATCGCTGCCCCGTTCAGGGCCGCTGCGCCGACGGGTGCGTACAGTGGTGCCGAAAAAGTCATCAAAGATACTGCCGAAAATATCGTCAAAACCTGTAAACCCGCCCTGGCCGAAACCGGCAAAACCTTCTTCAGCAGCATAGCCGAACTGGTCGTACCGCTGTCGCCGCTCGGGATCGCTTAAAACATCAAAGGCTTCCTTTATTTCCTTGAATTTCTTTTCGGCGTCCTTGTCATCGGGGTTAACATCCGGATGGTACTTGCGGGCCAGCTTCCGGAAAGCTTTTTTTATCTCTTCGGAAGACGCATCCCTTGACACGCCCAGAATTTCATAATAATCTCGTTTGGCCATGCGCTCTCCCGTTCCTTAATTTCCTTAATTACTTTTTATCTTTTTCATCCTCATCGACAACTTCATACTCGGCATCTACGGTGTCGCCCTGCTCCCCGCCTGCAGTTCCGCCCTGCTGGGCGTCCTGCGGCGCCTGCTGCTGGTACAGCTGTGCAGACAGTTCATGCAGGTACTTAGTCAGGTTTTCACTGGCGTTTTTAATCTCCTGGATATCATCCTTCCGGGCGGCTTCACGCAGCCTGCCGATAGCTGCTTCAATTTCACTCTTCTTGGAGCCGTCCACCTTGTCTCCCAGATCTTTAAGCATTTTTTCCGTGCTGTAAATTAAGTTGTCAGCATCATTGCGGGCATCTGCCAGCTCTTTGCGCTTCCTGTCTTCTTCAGAGAACTGCTCGGCTTCTTTGACCATCCTTTCAATTTCCTGCTCACTTAAGCCAGTACTGCCCGTAATGGTGATTTTCTGTTCCCTTTGTGTCCCCAGGTCCTTTGCCGACACGCTGACAATGCCGTTGCGGTCAATTTCAAAAGTTACTTCAATCTGGGGCACACCGCGCGGAGCGGGCGGAATGCCGTCAAGAATAAAGCGTCCCAGTGTTTTATTGTCGGCAGCCATGGGACGTTCACCCTGCAGGACATGAATCTCCACCTGGGTCTGGTTATCGGCCGCCGTGGAAAAGATCTGTTTTTTATCCGTCGGAATTGTGGTGTTTCTTTCAATAATTTTAGTAAATACCCCGCCCAGTGTCTCGATGCCCAAAGAAAGAGGCGTAACATCAAGCAGCAGGACGTCTTTAACCTCACCGGCCAGCACCCCTGCCTGGATGGCGGCTCCCATGGCCACAACCTCATCGGGGTTGACGCCTTTATGCGGTTCCTTGCCGGTCAGCTTCTTAATGGCTTCCTGAACGGCGGGAATTCTGGTGGACCCGCCAACCAGGATAACCTTGTCAATTTCACCGGGCTGCAGATTGGCATCAGCCAGGGCCCTGCGTGTCGGCTCCATGGTAGCCTCCACCAGGTCTTCCGTCAGCTCGTTGAATTTTGCCCTGGTCAGCGTCATGTCCAGGTGCTTGGGCCCTTCGGATGTGGCAGTAATAAAGGGCAGGTTGATGTTGGTTGTCGTTACGCTTGATAGTTCAATTTTGGCCTTTTCCGCAGCTTCCTTCAGCCGCTGCATGGCCATCTTGTCGGTGGAAAGGTCAACTCCTTCTGTTTTCTTGAACTCTTCGACCAGGTATTTTATGATTCTGTCGTCAAAATCGTCGCCGCCCAGGCGGTTGTTGCCGCTGGT
>DGEC01000023.1:0-21863 GCA_002385745.1 Firmicutes bacterium UBA3936 | reverse complement strand
CCCAGGCGGTTGTTGCCGCTGGTGGCCTTTACTTCAAAAACTCCGTCTCCCAGTTCCAGTATAGAAACGTCAAAGGTGCCGCCTCCCAGGTCAAAAACAAGAATGGTCTGGTCTTCGCCCTTATCCATGCCGTAAGCAAGGGAAGCTGCCGTCGGCTCGTTAATTATCCGCAGCACTTCCAGGCCGGCAATGCGGCCGGCATCTTTGGTGGCCTGGCGCTGGGCATCGGTGAAATATGCCGGAACCGTAATAACCGCTTTTTCTATCTTTTCACCCAGGTAAGCTTCGGCATCCTGCTTTAACTTTTGCAGGATCATGGCCGATATTTCCTGGGGAGTAAGGTTTTTGCCGTCAATATTAACCTTAAAATCGGTCCCCATGTGCCGCTTAATGGACATAATGGTGCGGTCCGGATTGGTTATGGCCTGGCGCTTGGCTACCAGACCGATCAACCGCTCCCCGTCTTTCTTGAAAGCGACAACGGAGGGGGTAACTCTTTCGCCTTCGGCATTGGGAATCACCTGGGGCTCGCCGCCTTCAATTACGGCAACACAGGAGTTGGTTGTTCCAAGATCTATACCGATAACTTTTCCCATTTTTTATAGTATCCTCCCTTTCTTTATTGTTATTTTGCAACTTTTACCATGCTGGGGCGCAGTACGCGCTCTTTTACTTTATATCCTTTTTGCAGTTCTTCAACCACCGTATTTTCAGGCTGATCCGATTCAACCTGCATTACTGCATGATGATAATAAGGGTCGAATTCATTGCCGCAGGCCTCGATAACCTCCAGGCCCTGCCGTCCCAGAACATCCATCAGCTGGCGATAAACAAGGGCCACTCCCTCCAGCAGCGCCTCCGGTGGGCCCTCCGCCTGCATAGCCCGTTCCAGGTTGTCGATCACGGGAAGCAGTTCCCGCATCAGTTCACAGACAGCCTGGCTATGCCATTCTTTCTTTTCATTGGCCAGGCGTTTGCGATAGTTATCAAAATCAGCCTGCAGGCGTGCCAGGCTGTTCAGCAGCCGCTCATTTTCTTCCTGCAGGCTTGTTAATTCCTTCAGTGTTGCTGTTACTGCCTCACTGCCGCTTTCAGCATTACCTTCTGTGGCAGATTTCTCACTCGTGTCAGCCGGCTCTTTCCCGGCAGCATCCTTTTCGCCGCTTTGCTCACTTTGCGGTTGTTCTACTTCCATCTGTTCTCCGGGAGCCTTCGCTGTCTTCTCTTCACTCACTTATTTTTCACCCCTTTATAATGAACAAAGCAAATTATTCAAATGCTTAACAATTTCTTCAACTATGGCAACGACACGGGCATACTCCATCCTTGTCGGCCCAAGCACTCCGATTCTTCCTATCGGCCTGCCGTGCAGGGAATAGCTTGCCGTAATTAAACTGCAATCACTCATTTCATTAATGACATTCTCCGTACCGATACTGATGGAAATCCCTTCCCCCGCTCCCTCCAGAACGACGGAAAGCTTTTCTCCTTCTTCAAAAAGAGTCAGCAGGTGCTTTACTTTTTCCATATCCTTGAATTCAGGCTGGTCGAGTATATTTGAGGTACCGCCAAGAAAAACCTTATTCTCCTGCTGACCGCTGCATTCCTCGAGCATGGCAAAAAGGGAATCAAGAATATCCACCTGCTTGTAGAGGTCCCTGCGCAGTTTCCGCAGGCGGGAAGGCGTCAGAGAACTGATGGTCAGCCCTGAAAGTTCGGTGTTCAGAAAAGAGACGATGCGGTCAAGCTCCTCCTGGCTTAAAGCGCGCGGCATATCTATTACTTTGTTTTTAATATACCCGGTGTCTGTAATTAAAACCACCAGGGCCTGCTCCTCATTCATGGGAATTAATCGCATCTGCCCAAAGGCGCTGCGTTTTAACTGGGGAGCCAAAACCATGGATGTGTAGCGGGTAATGACAGACAGGGCTTTGGCTGTCTGCTGAACAATCTGGTTAATCTCCCTCATCTTTTTCAACTGGGTAAAAACACGCCGCAAATAATTCTCTTCCTGCTTGCCCAGCTGAACTGTATCCATCAGGGAGTCCACATAAAAGCGGTAACCCCGCTGGGAAGGAATTCTACCGGCCGATGTATGGGGCTGCAGCAGAAAACCCAGTTCCTCCAAATCCGCCATTTCATTGCGGATAGTCGCAGCAGACAGGGCAATCTGATAATGGCGAGAGATGGTCCGGGACCCGACAGGTTCGGCTGTTTGTATATAATCTGTCACAACAGCATGGAGAATTTTTTGCTTCCTCTCGTTTAAAACAGCCATAAGCACCCTCCTTGGTTAGCACTCTCTTCAGGTGAGTGCTAATCTAATAAAAAAATACCATTACCGCTTGTATTTGTCAAGGTATGGCTGTCTAAAGCAAAAAATCCCCGCTCCTGCCTCTGGCTGCGGCAGTGCAATGGTCAGCAGGATATAAACTCGGCAAAAACAGTATTGGCCAGCGGCAGCCCCTTGTCAGTCAGGCGCAGGAAGCCGTCCCTGCATTCCAATAGTTGCAGTTCCAAAAGCCGCTTGATCTCGGCGGCAAAAACCTCCCGCAGGTCCCTTTTGAACCGGCCGGCAAAATCCGAAAGGCTTACGCCGTCCCGCAGCCGGAGCCCCAGTATAATTGTATCTTCCATTTCCTCCCGGCGGCTGACATTATGACATTCTGCCACCGGCAGCCTGTCTTCGGCCAGGCTTTGCAGGTAAACTTCCATCTGCCGGGTATTGGCCAGGCGCATTTTCTGCCAGTAGGAATGGGCTCCAAGGCCGATTCCGGCATAGGGCAGATTCTTCCAGTATGTAAGATTGTGGCGGCAGTGCTGTCCTTTTGTATAGCTGGCAATTTCATAGTGTTCATAGTTCCGGGGAAGCAGGTACTCTCGTGTCAGGGTAAACATCTCCAGCTGCGCTTCCTCATCCGGCAAAGCAACCCGGTCTTCTTTTACCAGCTTGAAGAGGGGAGTGCCCTCTGCAACTGCCAGGCCGTAAACGGAAATATGCCGGGCTCCCCAACCGCAGACAGCCGCCAGCGTCTCCTGCAAATCGGCGGGCTCCTGTCCCGGCAGGGCGGCCATTACATCCACGGATACGGCGGGGAAAGCATCCCGGCAGACCAGAAAGGCCTCCTCCGCCTGGGCGGGATTGTGCTGCCGCCCGAGCAGTACAAGCCTTTCCTCATTTAAATCCTGCACTCCTATGCTTGCCCGGTTCACGCCGGCCTTGACCATTTCCTCTATTTTTTCGGGAGTCAGGGTGCCAGGATTGACCTCCACAGTCCATTCCGGTTCGGCAAGGGGCAGGTACCTGCGGCAGGCGGCAAGCACCTCGGACAGTTCCGAAGCTGAGAGGGCCGTTGGCGTACCGCCGCCGATATAAAGAGTGGATACTCTAATGTCCAGAGACTCAAGCTTCCTGCCCCAGAGAAATATTTCCCGGGTCAGTGCTTTAATGTATGCGGCAGGGACGGCAGGCGCAGAGCAAAGAGGGAAGGAGAGAAAGTCGCAGTAAAGGCATTTTGCAGGGCAGTAGGGGATATGAATGTAGACTGATATTTCCTTCTCAGTCAATACTCAGCACCGCCATAAAGGCTTCCTGGGGAATTTCAACGCTGCCGACCTGCTTCATGCGCTTCTTCCCCGCCTTCTGTTTCTCCAGGAGCTTCCTTTTCCGGGTAATATCGCCGCCGTAGCACTTCTCCAGTACGTTTTTCCGCAGCGCCTTAATGGTTTCGCGGGCGATAACCCTGCTGCCGACAGCCGCCTGGATGGGAATGTCAAACATCTGGCGCGGTATGATTTCCCGCAGTTTCCCCGTTAATTCCCTGCCGCGCCGGTAGGCGCTGTCTTCATGGGTAATGAACGACAGGGCGTCAACTGCTTCACCGTTGATTAAGATATCAACTTTTACCAGCTTGGAAGCACGGTAGCCCAAAAGCTCGTAATCCAGGGAAGCATACCCGCGGCTGCGTGATTTGAGCAGGTCAAAGAAATCAAAAATTATCTCTGCAAGCGGCAGTTCATAGGTCAGGCTTACCCTGCTTGTGTCAAGGTATTCCATATTCACATAATTGCCGCGTTTCTCCCGGCAAAGTTCCATCACGGCGCCGATATATTCTCCGGGAGTAATAATGAAAGCCTTGACAAAGGGTTCTTCAATGGCGGCAATATCGGCTGCCTTGGGCAGGCGGGCAGGGTTGTCAATAAAAAGAGTCTGCCCCTCTTTTTGCTCTACTTTATAAACGACACTGGGAGCCGTCGTAACCAGGGACAGGCCATATTCCCTTTCCAGGCGTTCCTGGATAATTTCCAGGTGCAAAAGGCCTAAAAAGCCGCAGCGGAAACCAAATCCCAAAGCTTCCGAAGTCTCCGGCTCAAAGGTAAGGGCGGCATCGTTGAGATTAAGCTTTTCCAGGGCATCGCGCAAAGCCTCGTAATCCCCGTTGTCTGTCGGGAAAAAGCCGCAGTAAACCATGGGCGTGGCCCGCCTGTAGCCGGGAAGCGCCTCCCGCGCCGGGTTTCGAGCGGTAGTTATCGTATCGCCTATCCTGGTCTCCTTGACATCTTTCATTCCGGCAATAACGTAGCCCACCTCACCTGCGGAAAGCCTGCCCGTTTGCGTCATCTGCGGCGTAAAAACACCCAGCTCGGATACTGTAAATGTTTTGCCGGAGGACATTATTTTGATCTCCTGGCCTTCAGAGATTTGTCCTTCCATGATGCGGACATAAGCTATGGCTCCGCGGTAGGAATCATAATGAGAATCAAAAATCAGGGCCCGCAAAGGCAGGGCGTCGCTTCCTGCAGGCGGCGGAATCCTTCTGACTACGGCTTCCAGGACGTCATTAATCCCGGTGCCGGCTTTCGCGGAAACCAGGAGAGCCTCCTCTCCCGAAATGCCGATAACCTCTTCCAGCTGCTTCTTTGTGTTCTCAATATCCGCTCCCGGCAAATCAATTTTATTAATTACCGGAATAATTTCCAGGTTGTTTTCCAGAGCCAGGTAAACATTGGCCATGGTCTGGGCTTCAATTCCCTGGGCGGCGTCGATTACCAAAAGGGCTCCTTCGCAGGCAGCCAGGCTGCGCGACACTTCATAGGTAAAATCGACATGACCCGGAGTGTCTATCAGGTTAAGCAAATACTCTTTGCCGTCCTGCGCCCGGTAATGAAGGCGCACCGCCTGCAGTTTTATGGTAATGCCCCGCTCCCGTTCCAGTTCCAATTGGTCCAGCACCTGCGGGGCCATATCCCGCCCGGAAAGGGCTCCCGTTGCTTCCAGTAGCCTGTCCGCCAGGGTTGATTTTCCATGATCTATATGGGCAATTATACAAAAGTTGCGTATTTGTTGCTGCAGCATTCTTACCTCCCGCCATTTCCCTGAATATTATAGCACTGGCAATGACGGCAGGCAACAAGAGCACCCCGCTCACGGGATAAAGCCGGCTTTTAGAACTTCTTTGAAAGGGTTGCCAAAGCGGTATGAGCGCCCGCCAAAAGTCAAGATGAAGCTATCCCGGTCACGATAAAGGGCAAAAAATCCTTTACCGTCCGTATTTCCCACCAGCTGCTCCAGGGACCGTTCCGCCAAAGTCAGACCGGCATAGAGAATAAAACAAAAAAACAAAAAAATAAACATCACCCGGGCAACCGCCTGCTTTTTCACTTCGCCCCTCCTCTTGCCAACCTTTTATAATATTATTGCCTCCCGGGAGCCCTTCCATACCTAAGGAAGGGCGGTATAGAGCCTGGCCAAAGCATCGGCCAAGAGCGGCAATGTCCTTCTTGCTTCATCCAGGGAGTTCTTGTCACTGCCCAGTTCAATCAGCAGTGAACCGGTGTGCAGGTCCTGGTTGTAAATAAGGGGGTACTGGCGGATGCCGCGGGAAATGCCGGGCGCTTTTTCCTCCAGCATCATGTGCAGAAACTCTGCTTTTTGCAGGTTTTTTTCCCAGCCTTCGTAGCGATTTCCCACCACAAAGAGGATTTGTCCTGCGGGCTGTCCGTCCAGCATAGCGGTGGCCTCAATCCCGTCCCTGTGCAGGTCCACCACCAGCACAGTATCCGGATACATGGCGAGAAGCTTCTCCAATTCCGGGCGTGCTTTTTCATAGGCCGTTTCCCGGGGCAGGTCATGAACAGCCCTGCTGTGAACCACGGGGATGCCGTATTCCTCCTCCAGCATTGCCGCCAGTTCAGCGCCCAGCTGGACAACAGTCAGGGAGAGGTCCTCTGTAAACGATACTCCGGAAGTGGGAACAAAGGATTCCGTGGCATGGGTATGGTGGATGAGCACCCTTCCCCTGCCCGCAAGGCTATGCTGCACGGGTATTATAATCCGGGGCTTAGCCGGGATATCCGCATCGTTTTCCAGAGTCTGCACCTCTTCAATGCCGGGATCCCCGAGATAGGGAATCTGCGCTAAAAGAAGATTTTTCGGATCGCCCAGAACCGGCAGTGCCAGCCTGCGCAGGTAGTTTTCGGGCGCTTTTTGCTCCGGTTCAGCCGGCGTGTATTCCAGGACCTGGCTGAAGCCTGGAACGGTAAAGGCCAAAGCCTGGCAGTATAATCGCCTGCCCGGGATCTGCGCTCCGGCATCCCCCAAATACCCGCACCGGGCCGCAGCGCTTAAAAACAGCAGCAAAAAAACCGCCGCCAGACAGATCCGTCTTATTGCCGCGTTCTTTTTTCCGGACGGGTAGTATCTCCTGCCCCGGTGATAGTAATCAGTTCTTTGCTGCAACTGCCGCCACCTCCGAATAAAAGAAACATGTTTATTAATATGGCGGAAGGGGCGGAGATATGCAGCAGGCGGCAAAGGCAACGGACAAGCAGTCTTATTCCTCCGGGCGGTAGCACCTCAGCTTTTTGCCTCCCAGGCTTTCTATGTTGAAGCTTTCCAGAGCGGATTCGGGAAAGGTGACGGTGTCAGGGTCCCCGTCGCTGATATAGCGGGTTTTTGCGAGTCGTTCCAGGGCTCTGTCCAGGAAATTGCTTTCACCCCCGTCCGGGTAGTTGCTCGCCCTGATCCGGGGCATGGCTGCAGGCGAATAGTCTTTATGGTTGTAGGGCTTGGCCGGGCCCGAGCCTACAAGAACAACGGCATCATGCCGGTAGGCAGTGCTCTGATACTCGCCGGAATACAAATAATCTTTCCATTCATCAAGGGGGCCGATCCCGTAAGGCAGGGAAAGGGAATTCATTTTATAAGCCGGTAGAATCTCCGCCAGCAGTCGGTGGGGTTTGCCCAGCTGTTCAAGCAACTGCTGCGGGGATTTGATGTCCCGCCGGAGATTGAGATGATTCAGGGTATGGTTGCCGATCTCCATGCCCCATTCCACAAGTTTTTCCAGCTTCCAGGTCCGGTGCTCCCCGGTATACCAGGAATCGGCCTGGGCAAAGGGATGGGGCAGGTGGGCAAAGAAAGTGGCGGCAGTACCCATTTCAGGGTGCTTCCCGGCAAAGTCCAGAATAATTTGTACGGCGCAGTCGGGATCAACAATGATTTCTCCCTTTTCGTTTTTTATTAATCTGAAATGGCCGGCGGAGCCGTCGTCAAAGGTCAGGACAAGGGGACTTGTCCCGGCCGGAATATTGATATTGTTGGTAACAACATCGGTTAAGCTCACCAGCCGGTAGCCCAGATCATAGAAGCGCTGCAAGTCGGCGCGAAAATTGTCCGGCGTCCGCGTCCAGACCGCCTCCGGTTCCCGGATGTTGTGGTACATCAGCACGGGTATTTCCCCGAGTTCGTTTGGTTTATATAGGGCAAAATCAAAGGGTGGTTCAGCTGCCGGCTCCGGTTCGGGCTCAGGTCCGGGTTCCGGCTCGCTGCCGGGCAAAGCGGGAACAGAATCCGGCTCCTTCTGGGCAGGGCCTTTGGGACCTGTGGTAGCACAGGCAACAAGCAGGACGAGCAATATAACCGGCAGAATGAAAGACTTGATTTTCACTGGGTCCCCTCCCTTCTGTAATTCCAGTATACTTGTGGCAAAAACACCGGGCAATGTAAAAAAAAGTTCTGTTGTACCAATAACCGGCATTTGCTATACTTAGTAAAAAAACCGGAGGCACCTCATGACCGGAAAAAAAGACAAATACAGGAATGTCCTGCAGGAATGCGGCTACTCGGAAAATGAAATTGAAAAAAGAATTAATGAAGTCTGGCAGGAAATGTTTTTCGGCCCCGACCGCATTTACTTTGAGAGCGGCAAGGACATGGGCTACATGGTGGATACCGGCAACAATGATGTGCGGACCGAGGGCATGTCCTACGGCATGATGATGGCCGTGCAGATGAACAACAAGGAAATTTTTGACCGCATCTGGCGCTGGAGCCTTAAATACATGCAGCACAAGAGCGGCATCTACAAGGACTATTTTGCCTGGTCCTGCAAGCCGGACGGGACGAGAAACGCCCAAGGTCCCGCCCCGGACGGCGAGGAGTATTTTGCCATGGCCCTCTTTTTTGCCTCCCACCGCTGGGGCGACGGCAAGCCCCCCTTCGACTACGGCAGCCAGGCCCGCAAAATCCTCCGGGCTTGCGTACACAAGGGCAGTTCAGGCGAGCAGGGGGATCCCATGTGGGACCCGGAAACATACCTAATCAAGTTTGTCCCCGAGACGCCCTTTACAGATCCCTCCTATCATCTCCCGCATTTTTACGAACTTTTTGCCAGGTGGGCCGATGAGGAAGACAGGGAATTCTGGGCGAAAGCGGCAGAAGCAAGCCGCAGCTACCTGCGTAAAGTCGTAAATCCCCAAACGGGACTTGCTCCCAACATAAGCAATTTTGACGGCACCCCTTTGCCGGTTGATGAAAGCAGGGGCAACTGGGGAGTGCTGCACAGGTGTTATTTCAGCGACGCCTACAGGGTAGCCATCAATCTCGCCCTCGACTGGGAATGGTTTAAAAAAGATCCCTGGCAGGTTGAAATATTAAACACTCTCCAGTCTTTTGTCTTTACTGACCGCCGGGCGTCGGAATATGTTCTTTTTCCGGACGGAAGCATTTTTGACAAGGAACCGATAATGCATCCCGTCGGCATGAAAGCTTCCTGGGCCTGTGCTTCGCTGGCCGCCGACGGCGAATTCTCGCGGGAAGCGGTAAAGCGCTTCTGGGAAATGCCGCTGCGCAAGGATAAGAGGCGCTACTACGACAACTGCCTGTATTTTTTTACCCTGCTTGCCTTAAGCGGACGCTACCGGATATGGTAGCAGGCAAAAAGGCTGCAGCGAAAGAACTTCGCCGCAGCCTTTTTCCGTATACGGATTAAGTCCGCAGAACGGCAGTTTAAATGGGATTGTTTTTGATCTCTTCCAGTTCCTCTTCAAAGTCGGAACCAAGATAGTATTTTTCCGGCTTTAATTCTTCGCCGCGCTGCTTGGCCTCCCAGGCAGCCTTAACCTTTTCGGCCGTTGCCGGCAGCTCGTAAATGCGGACGCCGCAGGCATTATTGATGGCATTGATTACAGCCATATGGTTGGAGGACTGGAAGCACTCGGAGCAGCCGCAGGAGCCGTGCGGTCCGGCAGGACGCGGGTTGTTTTCCACCAGGATCACATTGAAATCATCTGGGATGTCGGTAATGGTGGGAACACCGCAGCCGGCTATATTGCCGTGTTTCTTCAGTGCTTCATATTCCTCGGTAAGAGCAAAGCCGATGCTGTGGGACAGTCCGCCGTAAGCCTGGCCTTCAACAGCAAGGCGGTTTCCGATTACACCTACGTCGGCAACACAGGTGTATCTTAATACCTTGGTCTTGCCGGTATTGACATCCACTTCCACCAGGGCCACGTTTACACAATACATGTATGTGGGGTTCTTTTCGCCTTCCCCTGTATTGGGATCCAGCCCGGGCGGCAGGCCGATATTGAACTGGTCATAGTGGCCGACATATTTGGTGGGAATGCCTTCGGCAACCATTTCCTCATAGGTGCGGTAGGTGCCGTCTTCCTTGCGCATGGCAGCCATCAGTTTATTGGCGGCGTCAATGGTGGCGTTCCCCGCCATGTAGTGGGAGCGGCTGGCGGCTGCAAGGCCGGTATCGGGGCAGGTCTTGGTGTCGTTCATCACCAGCTTGATCTGGTCCGGTGTAACACCCAGCGGCTCCAGGGCCTTCACGGCATGGGTCAGGGCTCCGATATCGCCGCCTTGCCCCATATCCTCCCAGGTGCTGTAATGGGTAAAGGTCCCGTCGGGGTTCAATTCAAGGGCAACTTCGGCGGAGTCAAACATGCCGATGGTGATAATAAATCCGCCCATGCTGATCCCCACACCCACATGCCTGCCTTCAGCCTTGGCGGCTTCCGCTTCCGCCTTGTATTCATCGTAAACAGGCTTGGCTTTTTCCAGCAGGGAAGGATAGACATAATCATGGTAGGGACGGCTGTTGATTGTCAAATCACCGGGCCGGGCCGCATTGATATAGCGGAATTCCCACGGGTCAATTCCTGCTTCTTCTGCCAGCATGTCAATCAGCGCTTCCGTGGTGGTATAGATTTGCGGAGCGCCAAAGCCGCGGTAGGCGATATTGTAAGCATGGTTCGTTGCACCGCCGCGGGCAAGCGCCCTGATTTTGGGAATATTGTAGCCGTGGAAGCCGACGGAAACCAGGTTGTTAAAGATCTTGGAAGCTACAACGCCATAGGCGCCGTGGTCCAAAGCCACATCATATTCGGCGGCCACGATTTTGCCCTTTTCATCACAGGCTATCCTGCCGTTTGTAAAGGTGGCCGACCTCTTCCCGGTTAGATGGTTGAATTCTTCATAGCTTAAAGTGAGCGTAACGGGCATGTTCAGGTTCTGAACTGCAGTGACGGCCAGTGCATAAGTATGAGGGCTGACTGAATAGCCGAAAGAGCCGCCTACCGTGTTGAGAATCATGCGGATATTTTCCTTGGGAATGCCGCAGGCATTGGAAACGGCCTCAATGGTCTCCGTCATGGCCTGGGATTTGCACTGTATGGTCATCATGCCGTCTTCGCCGATATAGGCCTGGACAACATCCGGCTCAATAGGCAGGTGGGGCTCATGCTGCGAATGGAAACTGCCTTCCACCACATAAGCCGCATTTTCGAAGTCTTCATCAGTGACCTCTCCCTTGAAAAGGGGCTGCTTCAAATAATAGTTGGGCAGGTCTTCGTGCAGCTGGATGGCGTTGGGCATAACGGCTTCGGGGAAGGTCATATATGCCGGCAGCTCTTCAAGGTGCTGCTTGACTTTCTTGGCTGCCTCACGGGCATGTTCTTCGGTATCGGCGGCAACCAAAGCCACCACATCGCCGCGGCGGCAGATTTTCTTGCCGGCTATAACCGGGAATTCAGTAATCCCGCTGCCCATCCGGCGCGGGGTAACGGCCGGTGCATCCAGGTTGTTTGTGCCTTTGACGTCTTTGGCGGTCATTACTTTATACACACCGGGCATCTTTTCCGCTTCAGAGACATCGATCTCAATAATTTTGGCATGAGGAACTTCAGAGAGAACCACCGCTAGGTGGGCCACGCCTTCAGGCAGTTTATGCTTGATATCATCGCCGTAGTCGGCAAGACCGCACACTTTGGCCAGGGCGCTCGGTCTCGGGTAGCGGGAACCGTAAATGTCTTTTTCCTTGGAAAAATCATAAGTAATATCTTCCATGGTTGCTTCGCCGCGCATTACTTTGGCGGCGGCCATTACGGCATCGACAATGGGCTTGTAGCCGGTGCAGCGGCAAATATTTCTGTGCTTGGCAAACCACTCACGCACTTCCTCGCGTGTGGGGTTGAGGTTTTCGGACAAGAGCCCGTAAGCAGAGACAATAAAGCCCGGAGTACAGAAGCCGCACTGTACGCCACCGTATGTAATCCAAGCCTGCTGCAGGGGATGCAGATGCTGTGGCGTGCCAATGCCTTCAATTGTAAGAATGCTGCTGTATTCCGGGACATCTTTCATTTTCTTCGTGCATGAGCGGACTACTTTGCCGTCAAGCAGTACGGAACAGGCACCGCAGACACCTGTACCGCAGCCGACCTTTACGCCTGTCAGGCCTATCCGGCGCAGGACCTTTGCCAGCGTGTCCTTTTCCGGATTGTAGACGACAGACCTGTCAACGCCGTTGATGTGTAATATTTTTCTGTCCAGTCTCATTTTCTCACCCTTTCTCTTGCATTTATTTTATATTTATATTTTGTTGTCAGTTAACTCAATTATAAGGACAAACAGGCATCAATGTCAAATGCAAACATGGTGCAGGCTGCCTGTTTATACGCCTGCAAATCGACGCCAAAAAGCAGCCTGCGGTTTTAAGCTTGTTTTGTCAGGTAATAGGCGCAAAAGGGGACGAACCGGCCGTCAGAGTACACATGAAGGCTGCAAGTGCGCAGGCGCTCAAGGTCAAGATTTCCCGCATCCTGAAAAGCCATGGCTGTTACGGTAAAGCTGTGGGAACATATCCGGCGGAGAAACCCTTCCAGCGTTTCGATGTCATCTCCCACAGCAGGCTCCTTAGCATCTTCCGCATCGGGGCGCTGCCACCTGCGCGCCACAAAGTTGCGGTTTTGTTCCGCAGTTACAGGTTCGCAGCAATTGCTCTGTCCTTTGTGCAGCGGGTGCAAAGTTTGATCCTGCATAACAAGATAATCGCCATGGAACCCGCACAGGGGGTGGTCACAGCGGGACGGGTGCAGGGAATCCCCGGGAACAAGCTCTCCCGCCTGATCTTCAATGGCCAAGAGCAGTTCGTCCAGTGTAAAGCGCCGGCTGTCCGACGGTAAAGACGGAAAACGTCCGAAGTAGCTGACGGGCTGGAAGTGGACTCCCCGCACGGCGGGCGAGTGGGCAACGGCGAAGCGGATGATATTGCCGATATCACCGGTGTTGACACCGGGCACAATTGTGGGAACAAGCGTCACACCCAGGTTGTGCTGCGCGCAGTTTTCGATCGCCTGTTTTTTAATATCGAACAATCCCCGCCCGCGCAGGGTGCGGTAAATAGGGTCACGGGTCCCGTCAAACTGCATGAAAACAAAGGACAGGCCGGCTTTGGCCAGGGCACGGACATATTCTTTGTCTGCGGCAAGCCGGATGCCGTTTGTGTTTAACTGGACATACCGGCAGCCTGCCTCTTTGGCGGCGGCGACAATGCGCGGCAGGTCGTCCCTTACGGTAGGCTCGCCGCCGCTTAACTGGACCAGGGTTTTGCCGGGTTCGGCCAGGTCATGCAGCTGCCTCTGCAAAGCAGCAAAAGGTATGTCCTCACCGCTGCCGCCTTCGGCAAAACAAAAAGCGCAGTTAAGGTTGCAGCGTTTTGTTACCTCCAGCAGGACACAGCAGGTGCCCTGCCGGTGTTCGGGGCACAAGCCGCAGGCATGGGGGCAGTTTTCATTTTCCCCCTCCGCAATCTCAGGCAGATTGCCGCGCCATGCTTCCAGATCACGCAGCCCGCGCCAGATAACGGCAGAAAAATTTCCGTGCTCCGGGCAAGTTTTCTCCAGGTAAACAGTTTTGCCTTCGGCGGCATGGACTGCAGGGATGCGTTTCAGGCAGACAGGGCAGACACTGTAAGTTTTTCTGATAATTTCACGCATGACTGATTACCCTTTCGCAAGCTGAGTGCCGCCGGACTCCTGAGGGTAGTAGGGGCACCTGTTCCTGATGCACATTTCATTGGCGGAATGCTGGCCGCAGGTATAACTGTTTTCTTCAGAAGGGGGAAAACAGTTAAAGTGTTTCCTTGCCGTTTCCACAGCAAGCATTGATTCTCTTTTGCAGCAGCGCGGGCCGCCCATGCGGCTTACGGCCTGCAAAGCCAGTGCGGTCATCCGGTTTGCCTCTCCCCTTGTCTTTGTGGAATATGGCGTTACCCGGTTTATGATTGAATAGGCAATACCCACGCCAAGGCAGGCTCCGCAGGCACCGTGCGTCCCGCAGATGCCGCCGGAAACCGCTTTGCCCCTGGAAACGGCCTCTTTAATGGCAGCTTCATCTTTTTTCTTGGTGCTGTTCCCATAGGCAGCTACCAAAACTGCCGGAACAATACTGTGGTATTCCGGCCCGTGCATATGCAGGTTGGGCAGCTTAAATATCTCTACCAGCAGTGCAAGCGGGTCGGCAAGGTCACTCTGCAGGCATGTCTGCTCTACCAGGTCAAGAATACTGTTGCGGTGGCAGTCATCACAGACATAATGCCCCTCCAGGCAGAATGTATAGGTGATTTCTTCTTTGCCGCAGTAGAAACACCTGGCACGCAGCGGCTTGTCCGGAGTACAGAATAGTTCACGGCCGCAGACCAGACAGCCGGAAATACTGTCAGTGCAGCAGCAGATTTCGCTCATCCGGTGCATCTCCTTCTTCTGTTTCTGTTTTTCCCGGTGCAAAACTTATTTGTCTTCCAGTTCTTCTTCAAGTTCTGCAATTCTGCCTTCAGCCAGTTCTTTGCTGATAAAAACCTGTCCACATTTAGGGCAGGCAGGCACCTCATGAGAGAAGGTATGGCCAAGGTAATCAAATACTACTTTCTGCAGAGTCAGTACTTGCGAGCATTTCCCGCATTTCCACTTTCTTTCTTTTTCAGTCATGCCAATTACTCCTCCTCTCTGATGCGAATGCGGTGGTAATAAGCGTTGTGGATCTGATAGGTTTTGGGACCTGCTTCCTTGTACTGCACCCAGTATGTGATAACAGGTTTTACCATACTGGCCAGGCACATGCCGTCGCTTTCATCAAAGAATTTTTTGCCGGTGGTTTCCGCCAGCCAAATAGCTTCTTTTAGATCGCCGGCCGAGATAAGCTTCTGCTCCATTTCTTTTTGTGTTTCCTCATCGATCAGCAAAACCAGGTCGTCCCAGTCATGCTTCTCAGGCGTAAATTCCGTACCCTCGATACCGGACATCAGTTTCTTTTTCACCTCCAGGCTGTTCTCCCGCTTTTCCTGCAGGGTGGGCAGTCTATCGCTGCTCCCTGTACCAAAAACCATGTCCAGAACATGAACGGCTTCTTTATCCTTAAGAGAGAAAACTTCCCGGCAGTTGACACAATAGACGACATACGGTTTTTCACTTGCCCTTACCCGGTTATGCGCGATTTCGTCATAGAGGGAAGGATTGGCCACGCGTATATGGCCGCCATAACCGCAGCAGCGGTTTTTCTCTTTTAATTCCTCTACGGCAATGCCTGCCTTTTCTGCCAGTTTCCTGACGCCCTGCTGCATTCCCTCTTCACCCCTGGCGTTGCAGGGGTCAAAGACTGCCGCTGCCGCAAAAGGCCGGGCCGGCACGATGCTGTCGTCTCTCGCCAGCAATTCATACAGGGAAATTCTCTCGATTTCAGGCAGGAACTGCTTAAACAGGCTTTCACAGGTGGCGCAGGCAAAAACCAGGACAGGCTTGCCCAGCTTCTCCCAACCCTCCCTGATATTTTGCAGGTTGTCCTCCATCCGTTTGTCATCGCCCGCCCAGTAAGCGGGTGCACCGCAGCAGGTAAGCATAATGCCGCAATCGTACTTTTCATCCAGGTAAGCGTAAGCCTTCAGCACATATTCCGGGTTTGCCGCACCCAGCTGGCAGCCGGGGAAAAAGGCATACTCACAGTTATTTTTCCCTCTCGGAGCGGCAGTATAAGAGCCCCCGGCGGTCGCAAAATCCATCTCCCGCAGCCAAAAATCGTGCAGGGCGGCCGGATGGACGCCTGCATTCATCCGCACGCGCCGCGACAATTGCAAAAGCGAGCCAATATCCACATCTTCCGGGCAGATTGACTTGCAGTAGCCGCAGATATTGCAGGAATAAGCCTGCCTGGTGAGCGACCGGGTAGAATAGGGCGGGTTAACCTGGGTGTCGGCGAAAACTTCTACGGCAATCATTTTGGGAGTTTTCTTAAAACGTTTCAGCATTTCACAGGCTGCCATGCATTTGTCACAATCACAAAGCAGGCAACGCGCCGCTTCCTGTTTTGCTTCCTCCTCAGTATAGCCGTCCGGGGAAGAGGCCACCACCAGCGGCACGGAAACCGCATCTTCATGGTCCAGGTAGCGCCCGCAGTAGTTTTTATCATATTGCATGTCAGGAGTGAGAGCAGCCCTGCCCGTTTGGAGGTACCCTTCAATGATTTTAGACACAAGAATACCCTGGGCGATGCTTTCCATCAGCGTGGCCCCGGTCAGCATGCCGCCCAAAAAAACCTTGTTTTCTGCGGTGGTAAAGAGCTCGGGATTCCAGCTTTCCAGAAGGCCGAAAGACTCTCCTCCCTCGCCTGTAGCCACATACACCGCATCGTACTCTGCAAGCTCCTCCAGGGACGTTATCCCGGTATTATAGCGGAAATCAACTTTGACGGCAGAAAACTGCAGTTCAAACTCATCGGCAAATTCAGCAAACCGGTCGTGGTCGCGCAGCGCGCCTCCCCAGGTGTCCGCTTTTTCAAAAACAGTCACATTAAATTTTTTCTGTGCCAGGTTCAGTGCGCAGGACAGCCCGGCAACGCCGGCACCGACCACGGCAATGCGTTCCTGTTTCGGCGGGATGGCATAGGACTGTGGTTTCCTGTTCTTTACATACCGCACGCAGGCTGCTTCCACATCACGCATTGCTATTGCCTCGTCGCCCAGCAGCGTACGCTGGCAGCGCTTCCGGCAGGGCTGGTCGCAAAGCACGCTGACAATAAAAGGAAACACCGTTGCTTCACGCAGTTGCTTATATGCTCTCGCCCATTTGCCGGCTGCTGCTCTTTCCATAAATGAGCGGACGTCCAGATGGAAAGGACAGGCATATGAACAGGAAGCCGGTTCCCCGTGAATACATCTTTCGGTATATGCAGTTGCATCTTCAAGCTTTATCACTGTTTATCATTCCTTTCCGTTTCCGGCTGTCTGTCATGATTGTTTCCGGTCTTTACAGTTGTCTTCCGCCTTTATTATACATGAGAACCGGCTGCAAGGACAGTGGAAAATTTACCGCTCCCGCTGCCGCATCCTGCATAACGGCAAATATATTATTGTTAACGGCCCTGCAGCCCGGCAAGGGCGGAAAATGACTTTTTCAAGGCCGGGTACAGTTCCCGGTATATCCCGTAATATTTTATATATTCAGCCGTCCTTTCCGCAGCGGGAACCTGCAGTTCATCATCCTTGAGCATCGCGCCGGAGGCCGACGGGACATCACTGTAGAGGCCAGTTCCCGCGGCTGCAAGTACTGCCGCGCCAAGCGCAGGTCCATCGACGCATTTGACAGTCAGTACAGGCAGCCCGAAAACATCGGCAAGCATCTGCCGCCAGAAGGGACTTTTGGCTCCTCCTCCGCAGGCATACATGCGGTCGATGCCAAGGCCCATCTCTTTTAGGATGTCGAGGCAGTCTTTCAGTGAATAAATCACTCCTTCCATGACCGCCCTTAAGAGATCATATTTTGTATGGACGGCGGAAAGACCGATAAAGGCCCCCCTGCAGTCCGGGTCAAGGTGCGGCGTCCGCTCGCCCATCAGGTAGGGAAGAAACAACAGGCGGTTTGCCCCGGCCGGTATTTGGGCCGCCTTTTCATCCAATTCTGCATAAGACTCCCCGGCGGTGAAATTATTCCTGAACCATTTCAGCGACAATCCGGCCGCCTGGGTTACCCCCATAACATGCCAGGCCCCCGGGACCGCGCAGCAGAAAGTATGCACCCTGCCCTGCGGGTCAATTGCGGCTTTATCCGAGTGGGCATACACAACACCCGATGTGCCGATGGTGGTAAAGGCCAGGCCGTTTTTTACGACGCCTGTTCCCACCGCCGCCGCCGCATTGTCCCCTGCTCCCGCAACCACCGGAGTGCCCGGCAAAAGCCCGGTGGCCTCCGCCGCTTCTGCCGTCACATAGCCTGTTATCTCCGGCGATTCATAAACACGCCCGAGCATCTCCGGTGCCATTTCCAGCTTCTCCAGGACCTCGAGCGACCAGCGTCTCTGCGGCACGTCCAGTAGCTGCATGCCTGAGGCGTCGCTGACATCAGTGGCAAACTCGCCTGTCAGGCAATAGCGCAGGTAGTCCTTGGGCAGCAGGATGTGCCGGCAACGCCTGTAAATCTCGGGTTCATTATTGCGCACCCAGAGAATTTTGGAGGCCGTAAAGCCGGTCAGGGCGGGGTTAGCAGTTATTGCAACCAGCTTATCCCGGCCAACCCGCTCCGTGATTTCTTCGCATTCCTTTGCCGTGCGCTGGTCGCACCAGATTATGCTCCTGCGCAGCGGCTTGCCTTCCCCATCCAGCATCACCAGACCGTGCATCTGCCCTGTAAGGCCGATCCCGGCTATTTTTTCCGCCGGGACACCGCTCCCGGAAACAACCTTTTTAACAGTGGCAAAGGCGGCATTTATCCAGTCCTCCGGCTCCTGTTCCGCCCAGCCGTTTTTTGGCTGGTAAAGAGGGTACTCTTTGGACGAGGAAGCTATTATTGCACCCTCTATGTCAAAAAGTATTGTTTTTACTGCACTTGTTCCCACATCAATGCCGATAAGATACTTTTTGCCCATAAGAACTCCCCCGCAATTACAGTGTAAAGCTGCCGGCAAGCAGGTCCCCGGGCGCTGAAGATGTGCCGATATAGGCTTCATAAGTCATTTTTTCCAGTTCAAAGGCGGCTGTTTTCGGATTATACCACATGAGTTTTTCCACGGGACAGGCAATTTCAACCCGGGCACTTTCACCGGGTGCAAGCTTAATCCTCTTAAAGCCGCGCAAAAGCTTGACCGGGCGATCTACGGCGGAATTTTTGAAGCCGATATAAAGCTGTACCACCTCCGCTCCTTCCCTCTTTCCCACATTTTTAATAATGCAGCTTGCCTGCACCGCGCAGCTTTCTCCCGTCTCATCCTTTTTCACTTGAAATTCGGCGTCCGAGAGTTCAAAACGAGTATAGGAAAGTCCGAAGCCGTAGGGGAAAAGCGGCTCTATCCCTTCCTTCTCCAGCTTGGCATAGCCATGATAGTAATCATACCACTGTTCCGTCGTATCCCAGTTAACCTGCGGCAGGTCGCTTTCTCTTTCCGGAATAACAAAGGGAAGTTTGCCCGACGGGTTCACATCGCCAAACAGTATTTCGGCTATGGCCGTGCCGCCCTCCTGTCCCGGATAATAAGCCATTAAAACTGCGGAAACAGCGTCCAACCATTCGCTCACCATAATGGTATTTCCGCCCATGAGCACAACCACAGAATTTTTGTTTTCCGGGGCGACGGCCCTGATCAATTCAATTTCATTCCTGTGCAGGGCAAGCGACCTTCTGTCCCCTCCCCGGGAGTCGAAATCACCCGCGCCGCTTCCGGCATGTTCAATGAATTCGCCTTCATCTTTATAATCCATGCCGGCAACAAAAATTACGGCATCCGCCCCGCGGGCGGCTTCTTTGGCCGCTTCTACATCGCTGCCGTCGCAATAGACAATCTCACTTTGCGGGGCAATTTTCTTCAGTCCCTGCAGCGGCGTCACCACATAAGCCGGGTAGACCCGCGACGAGCCGTGATCACCGGTATTTTCTTCGTCGGCAAGCCTGCCTATAACGGCAATTCTCTCTGCTTTTGAACGCTCCAGGGGAAGTACACCGTTGTTTTTCAGCAAAGTTATTCCTTCCCTTGCCGCTCTTAAGCTGAGGGCAATATGCTCTTTACAGCCCAGCACTTCTTCCCCGTACTTTTTGCCACTTTCTTTTTCAGCCTCTGCAAAAGCCAGGATGGTGCGCGTTATCCGCAGCGCCGCCTCATCAATGCGGGCCTCCGGCACCAGCCCCTCCCGGACGGCCTGCACCAGCTTTTCGCCATAGTGGAATGTCCACGGCATTTCCATGTCCAGCCCGCCGTTTGCGGCCTGGACTGTATCCCTGATGCCCGCTCCGAAATCACTCATGACAAAGCCGTCAAAATCCCATTCTTCTTTTAAAATCTTGCGCAGCAGGTAGTCGCTGTGCCCGCAGTGCACACCCTTGTAGCGATTGTAGGCGCTCATTACACTGGCAGCGCCCGCATCAATGCAATCCTTGAAATGGGGTAAAAACACTTCGCGCTCCGTACGGCGGCTGCAGTCCACACTGACTTTAAAACGGCTGATTTCCATGGAGTTGAAAGCAAAATGCTTGATGCAGGCCATTACATTTTCACTTTGTACACCGCGCACCAAAGCCGACCCCATCTGCCCGATGGCAAAGCTGTCTTCACCGTAGGTTTCCTGGCTGCGACCCCAGCCCGGATTGTAGGGCAGGTTGATGCAGACCCCGGCAAAAAGGTTGCCGCCGTTGGCTTTTACTTCCCGCCCGATGGCGCGGCCTATTTCTTCTTCCAGTTCTACATCAAAGGTTGCTCCCCGCAGCATCGAGACAGGAAAGCAGGTGCTTTTGCCGGTCTGGCAGACTACTCCCCGCGGCCCGTCGCAAAACATCATAGGCGGCAGGCCAAGCCGTTCATTGCCCCCGGCCGCGTACGGCCTGAAATTGTAGTGCTCCTCGCCGGAAGGAGTCCCGTGCGGCTTTGGCCTTATCCGGCCGCTCATCAGGTAAACCTTTTCCTCCAGGGTCATTTTAGAAACAAGCTCTTTTGCCTGTGCGGTAAACTTAAGCCTCTGCTCCTTTGTACACTGCATAAAAACACCCCTTTATGCCGTTTTACGGCCAGATTATATTAACTAAATCAAGGCTCTGCACTAAACAAAACTTCATTGACAATTCGCTGCAGGTATTCCTGCCTGCCCGAGCCCGGGTCGGGAGAGACTCCCAATTCTTCAGCATACCGGGCAAGTTCGGCAAGCGAGGCCTTGCCGCTTGCTATTTTTGCGCCGATACCTGTTTCCCAGCTCGCGTACCTTTCCCTGACAAATTCATCTATTCGCCCGTCTTCAATCAGCCGAGCGGCTTTGATGAGCCCCAGCGCAAAACTGTCCATACCCAGGATGTAGCCGTGGAACATATCCTCCGGCGTGTTTGAAGGCCGCCTGTTTTTGGCGTCAAAGTTAAGCCCTCCCGAAAGGCCGCCTGCTTTCAGCACTTCGTACATGCAAAGCGTGGTCTCATAGACATCGTAGGGAAACTCGTCCGTATCCCAGCCAAGCAGCATGTCGCCCTGGTTGATGTCGATGCTGCCCAGCATGCCGTGTATTGCGGCAAACCTCAGTTCATGCTGGAATGTATGGCCGGCCAGTGTGGCATGATTTGCTTCGATATTCAGCTTAAAGTCCTTCTCCAGCCCGTAGGCGCGCAAAAAGCCGATTGTTGCCGCCGCATCAAAATCATACTGGTGCTTCATTGGCTCCTTTGGTTTTGGCTCTATATAGAAATCACCCGTAAAGCCGATGGAGCGGCCGTAGTCCACCGCCATTTTCAGCAGCCCGGCAATATTGTCAAGCTCCCGCTTCATGTCGGTGTTAAGCAGGGTTTCGTAGCCTTCGCGCCCTCCCCAGAACACATAGCCCCTGCCGCCGAATTTAACGGTAAGGTCAAGGGCTTTTTTTACCTGGGCGGCGGCAAAGCAGAAAACGTCCGCCGAGTTGGAACTGCCCGCTCCGTTCATGTAGCGGGGGTGGCTGAACAGGTTGGCGGTGCCCCACAGGCACTTTTTGCCTGTCTCTTTCATCTTCTCCAGTATGTAGTCGCTGATTTCGTCCAGCCTGTCGTTTGTCTCCGCCAAGGTATCCGCCTCAGGCACAAGATCCGCATCATGGAAGCAAAAATACTCCAGGCCGAGCTTTTCCATGAATTCAAAGCCTGCATCCGCCTTTGCCCTGGCCTTGGCCATGATTTCCTTTGCGCCGCCGAAACTTTTATCCGCAGTTTCATCTCCGAACATATCCCTGCCCGCAGTCCCCAGGTTATGCCACCAGGCCATGGCGAAGGGAAGATGCCTTCGCATAGGCTTGCCCAGTATCACCCTTTCC
>DGEC01000065.1:16852-25417 GCA_002385745.1 Firmicutes bacterium UBA3936 | reverse complement strand
GCCTTTAAGCGATATTTTCCGTCCTTAATCCTATCCTAATAAAACAGCTTTTAACACAATAAAGAATCAACAGCATTTTATAATTTCATGTCCATAACTTCCCTTACTTCTTCCAATGTTTTGACAGCTTCCGCCCTGGCAGCTGCGACTCCGGCGTTTAGAACTTCACGGATATAATCAAGATTGTTTTCCAGTTCTTTTCTCTTTTCTCTTAAAGGCCTCAAGTATTCATTGAGCGTTTCGGTAAGGAGTTTTTTCAGTTTACTGGCACCGCCGTCTCCTATTTCTTCCGCTATTTCTTCAGGCCGCCTGCCCGTTGCAAGAGAGGCCAGAAGCAGCAAGTTGGAGACTTCAGGCCTGTTTTGCGGATCATAGGTAATTACTCTTTCGGAATCCGTCTTTGCTTTTTTAATCAGGCGGGCAGTTTCATCCTCATCGGCAGAAAGCATTATGGCGTTGTTTCTGCTTTTGCTCATCTTTTGCGAACCGTCAAGCCCGAGAATTACAGGTGCCTGGCTTAAAAGCGGCTGCGGTTCCGGGAAAACGGGCTTTTTGTCTGCAAACCTGTCATTAAAACGCCTTGCTATAGTCCGCGCCAGTTCAAGATGGGGCAGCTGGTCCTTGCCCACCGGTACCACGTTGGCTTTGCAAAACAGGATGTCGGCAGCCTGGTGAACGGGATAAGTATACATGCCGGCATTGATCCGTTTCTGACCGGAGGCGGCTATTTCTTCCTTAACGGTAGGGTTTCTGTCCAGTTCAGCGTTGGCCACAAGAGTAAGGAAGGGTAAAAGAAGCTGGTTTAGTTCGGGCACATAGCTGTGAGGAAAAATATATGTATTGCCCCTGGCAGGATCTATGCCGCAAGCCAAGTAATCAATTGTCAACTGCCTGACATTTTCAGAGATATTTTTGAATACATCTCTATCCGTCAGTACCTGGTAATCCGCAATAACAATGAAAGTCGGAACGCCCAATTTATGAAGCCTTACCCTGTTTAGCAGCGAGCCGAATAGATGCCCGATATGCAGTCTTCCAGTAGGCCTGTCCCCCGTAAGCATTTTGTACTTCCCGGGATTTTTCTCCAGGTCCTGCTCAAGTTTTTGACTTCTTGCAACGGTAGCCTCAAAAGTATCGTAATTTAAGTGTTCTTTGCCTGTCATTATAGGACCTCCTGTACCGGTTACTGCTATACTTTTTATTATAATAGGTAAATTCCTTATTTACAAAGGAAGAATTCACTCAACAATAAACAGGCCTTCCGTTAGGGAAGGCTTGTATAAGGCGTGCTGCCGCCCCGCACGGCAGTGTCGTCTTACAGTGCTGAACAGGAGTAGATTTGCTGCAGTTCTGAATGGGGGGTTTCTAAAAAGGCTTTCAGCAGCCTGCAGGCATTTGCGGCATCAGCCAAATCAATCATTTCCCCGGGGGTGTGCACATAGCGGCAGGGGACGGAAATAACACCCGAGGGTATGCCTTCTCTCGTAAGATGAATGGCTCCCGCATCGGTCCCCCCTGCTGTCAGCACTTCAAACTGATAAGGAATGTCATTTCTTTCAGCAAGCTCAGTCAGCAGCGCCTTAATTTTCGGATGGCTGATTACGGAAGCATCTTTTACTTTAATGGCGGCGCCTTTCCCTAAGGCCACAGCCATTTTTTCCGCCTTTGGCGTATCTCCCACAGTGGTTACATCTATCGCCAGCCCGATATCAGGATTGAGGTGATAGCTGGAGGTACGCGCCCCCCGGAGGCCCACCTCCTCCTGAGTAGTAAATACGGCATAAATTTCATTGTCGGTTTGGCCAAGCTCCTGTAATGCCCGGATAAGTACGGCACAGCCGCAGCGGTCATCCATGGCTTTGCCGATCATTCTGTTGTTTGCAAAAACCGCTTCCCTGTCATATACCGCAATATCGCCTACCTTGACAAACCTTTCAGCTTCTTCCCTGTCTTTTGCCCCGATATCAAGATAGAGCTTTTCCAGGGAAATTTCCTTGCTGTCTTTAATTTTTTCCATGCCGACGGTACCGACGGTTCCGTTTTCAAACCTGACCCGCTGGCCCAGTAAAATATATGGAGAGACTCCGCCCACGTTGCTGAAACGCAAAAATCCTTTCTTGTCTATGTATGTTACTATAACGCCTATCTCATCCATGTGGGCGGCAACCATTATTTTGGCAGCCGTACCCTTCTTGACTGCAATCAGGTTTCCCATCTTGTCAGTAAAGATCTCGTCACAAAAACCCTGCAGTTCCCCGGTTATTACATCTCTGATCCGGTCTTCTCTGCCCGAAGGACCGTAAGTCTCACTTAATTTTTTCAGCAGTTTCTTCAAAAGACAACCCTCCTTCTGCAATAGCCACGAGAAACGCTTTGGCCAGGCGCAGTGTATTTTTATAATCGTCCAAATTGATTATTGACGCCGGTGAATGAATATAGCGGCAGGGGACCGATAAAACAGCGGCCGGAATACCTTCATGCGCCCTGGAAATGGCCCCGGCATCGGTGCCTGCAGTGGTCAGCTGCCGTATTTGATAGGGAATGCCGTGTTTTTCTGCCGTATTGACCAGCAAATTAAGTACTTTTTTCTGAGTAATAAATGAAGAGTCCATTATTGTAATGGCAGGGCCGCAGCCCAGTTTTGTCACATAGCCGGTATCTTTTACGCCCGCCACATCATTGGCTGTCGTCCCTTCAATAACCAAGGCAAAGTCCGGGTGCACGGCATGGGCTGCCACCAATGAACCACGCAGCCCTACTTCTTCCTGTACCATAAAGACAGCAGTCAGCTCCAATGGAAAATCTTCCTTTAACAGCTCTGCTACCACTGCGCAGCCTGCCCTGTCGTCAAATGCTTTGCCGGCCAAGCAATTGTTGCCGATTTCATGGGGTTTGGCGGCAAAAGCTACATAATCTCCGATGTTTACGAGTTCGGCTGCCTCCTCCTTACTTGTGGCACCTATATCCACATAGAGATTTTCAATCTCCAGAATGTTCCGGCGCTCCCCGGGTTTTTGCAGATGGATTGCCTTGGCTCCTATAACACCCGGCAGGCATTTTTCCCCGACCAAAACCGGCTTGGACACAAGTACCCGGTCATCAACTGAGCCTACCTTGGTTACTTTCAGCAAGCCGCTTTTTTCATACCCGACAACCATTAATCCGACTTCGTCCATATGGGCGGCAACCATTACCCGCGGTTTTTTCCCCTTTCCCTTTCTTGCGAAGAGGTTCCCCAGTGTATCGGTCCAAATGTCATCGGTTGCGGAAGCCAGTTCCTCCTTTAAAAGAGCGCGCACTTTTCCTTCGTTGCCTGAAACGCCGTCTGCTTCCGATAATTTCAGCAGTAACATTTCAATTCCTCCACAAATTCCCGGTTTACAGCAGCGACAAAGTAAGCAAGCAAGCGGCCTGCCATTTTTATATCCTCCAAATCCAAAAGCTCCACCGATGTATGCATATAGCGCAGGGGTACGGAAACCAGCCCGGTAGCAATGCCGTCCCTGCTTACCTGGATAGCCCGGGCATCCGTACCGGTAGGCCCGGGAGCGGCCTCCAGCTGGTGGGGGATATTGTATTCTTTTGCAATGCGGATTAATTCCTGCCCCACCCGGGGATGAATATTGGGACCAACGGCAATTGCCGGACCTTTGCCCAAACAACTGGTACGGTGCTCGTCAACCCCCGGCATCTCACCGTGTGTAACATCAACGGCGATACCGATGTCCGGCACTATGCCGTAAGTAGCAGTTGTAGCGCCCCTGATGCCCACTTCTTCCTGGACAGTGGCCACGGCATAAAGGTCCGCTGTATGTTCCAGGCGGGACAGTTCCTGCAGGCAGGACAGAAGCACTGCCACCCCTGCCCTGTCATCCATAGCCTTGCCGGCAATCCTTTTGCCGTGCAGCTTAACTGCCTTCCTGGAAATCATCACCAGATCACCCACGGACACAATTCTCTTCACATCATCCTCCGGCAGTGCTAAATCTATATATAAATCTTCTGACGGATAGGGTTTGCTGCGTTCTTCGGAGGAAGTTATATGAGGTGCTTTGGCGCCTAAAATTCCGGGAATTTTTTCTTTTCCAAACACAATTACTTCCTGGCCGACAATTGTACGCAGGTCAATCCCGCCAACGGTTGTAAAACGGAGAAAGCCTCCCCTTTCAATTTTTGTTACCATCAGGCCGATTTCATCCATATGGGCCGCAATTAGTATCCGCTGCCTGTCTTCGCCGCCGCCTCTTTTATAAATAACCACATTTCCCAAAGTGTCTTCACGCATTTCATCCGCATGTTTGCTCATTTCCGCTTTAATAAGCTGTGCCACCGGAAATTCATAACCTGAAATCCCGGCCGCTTCACTGATAGCCGTCAAAAATTTTTCAACATCCAATCACAACCCTCCCCAATTCTTGGGAATCTCATACTGTTTATATATATGAGCTTTCCATTATGCACCTACTAAGACAAGATACCCCCGGCAAGCAGATTGGATACACGCATAGGTATATTTTCCGTCTTTTTCCGCATCATTGTGCAACTGTTTCGTTTTTCGGATCATCCCTGCCGGAAGGATTTTACCGCTTCGCGCAGCCTGGCCATTTTTTCTTCGTTGGCGCTTAGAAGTCCGTATTCCACACTGTCAACCAGCGCCTGCCAACTGGCTTCAATTATATTAGCAGAAACGCCGACAGTTCCCCAGGTTTTTTGCTGGCGGCTGTCATGTGTTTCAATCAGGACGCGCACCTGGGCCCCCGTTCCGTCACGGCCGTCCAGAACACGCACCTTATAATCTACAAGCTGGAAATGGCGTATTTCAGGGTAGGCTTCCATCAGAGCCTTGCGCAGAGCTTCGTCCAGGGCATTAACCGGTCCGACCCCTTCACCGGCAGTCAAGTATTCCCGGTCGCCAATACGCAGTTTTACCGTAGCCTCGGAAATCATCTCCCCGTTGTCACCGCGTTTTTCAACAATTGCCCTGACTCCCAAAGATTCAAACAAGGGTTCGTGAACGGCAAAAGCTTTCCAGATCAAAAGTTCAAAGGATGCCTCTGCGCCTTCAAACTGGTACCCCTGGTATTCCAGTTCTTTGAGTTTTGCAAGCAGCGCTTTTGTCTGCGGGTTTTCTTTGGACAGATCCAGGTCGCTCTCCCGCGCCATATACAGCAGGTTGCTTTTCCCTGAAAGTTCAGAAATCAGTACCCGCCTTTTATTGCCGACCAGTTCTGGATTAATATGTTCATAGGTATGTGCATGCTTCAGTATGGCATCCACATGTATGCCGCCCTTATGGGCAAAAGCGTTTTCCCCGACATATGGCTGCTGTTCCGGCGGCAACAAGTTGGCAATTTCAGCCACATAGCGGGACAGTTTCTTTAGCTCCTTAAGCTGCTCCGGCTTAACAACAGGGATTTTTAATTTGAGCTGTAAGTTGGGAATGATTGTGCAGAGATTGGCATTGCCGCACCTTTCCCCGTAGCCGTTTATTGTCCCCTGGATTTGATATACTCCCAGTTTTGCGGCAAGTATGGAGTTGGCTACCGCCATACCCGTATCGTTATGCGCGTGAATGCCAATCTTAACCTTGACATTATTTTTAATATCCTCAAATATATCTATCAAGTTAAATGGCATCAGCCCGCCGTTGGTATCGCACAGCACTATTACATCGGCGCCTGCTTTTTCAGCGGCCTTGATTGTAGCTATTGCATACTCGGGGTTGGCAAAATAGCCGTCAAAGAAATGTTCGGCATCGTAAATAACTTCTCTACCGTGGTCCTTTAGATAGGAAACCGTATCCTCAATCATAGCCAGGTTTTCCTGCAGGGAAGTTCCCAAAGCATCCGTAACATGAAAGTCCCATGACTTTCCAAATACAGTCACTACCGGTGTTTCCGCCTCCAGCAGCGCCCCGATGTTAGGGTCGTCCTGAACCCGTACCCCCGCCTTCCGTGTGCTGCCGAAGGCGGCAATTTTGCTGTGGGACAGCTCCAAATTGCGGGCCAGGCGGAAATATTCAATATCTTTTGGATTGGAGCCGGGCCAGCCCCCCTCAATGTAATCAATGCCGAATTCATCCAACTTGCGGGTAATTTTTATTTTATCGTTGACGGAAAAGGAAATAGCTTCCCTCTGTGAACCGTCCCGTAGTGTTGTGTCATAAATAGTTACCCCGGTCATTATGACAAACCTCCCCCTAGATTTCCAAAGCAGAATAATAGCAACATTATACTATACACGCCTGAAGGTGTCCAGAAAAAAGGACAGGCGTGTATATGCTGTGCAAAGCTGCTGTAAAAGCTGTTATGTGCGTTAAGGAAAAGACAAGGCCGTCCGGTTTTTCCAAACGACTGAAAACAAAAGCAAAGCTTCCTTAAATATATCAGGAATTTT
This sequence comes from Firmicutes bacterium UBA3936, assembly GCA_002385745.1. Taxonomy (GTDB): domain Bacteria; phylum Bacillota; class Dethiobacteria; order Dethiobacterales; family Dethiobacteraceae; genus DTU027. Next base: position 19,021 of record DGEC01000065.1, on the reverse strand, counting down.
CTTAGGGAAAGCGCCTTTGTCCGGTCAATCCTATTTCAGATTACCGGGATTAAAAACCACAATTAAAATCATTTTAAACTTTTCAATCGCCAGGAGGGCATGCGGGATGTTGGCAGGCATGACAATTGCTTCACCCTTTTCCAGGGTATAGGGCTTATCGCCTATGGTAATCTCAGCCTTCCCGTCCAGGATATAGACAAAGGCATCGCCTGTTGAAGCATGAGTGCTGATCTCTTCTCCCTTGTCAAAAGCAAATAAGGTCAAGCTTAAGTTTTCTCCTTGGGAAAGCGTCCTGCTAACCACTTGCCCTTCTGAATATTCAACCAGCGACGCCAGATCTACAGGCTTGGAAAACTCGATATTTTTAATGCGGGCCTGTTGTTTCATTTAGCATGCTCCTTTCAAAAACATTTGCATGGGTATTATACCCCCGGATGAAGCAATTCACCGGTCAGTGCAAAAACAGGCGGCCTGTTTTCATTATTTACAATAGCATAGCATAGATATATAAGTCATACAATCCTTATTTTACCTGTTCTATCATGCGGCTAAAAAAACTCGGTTTGCCGGTAGCTGATGGCTTCCGCTATGTGTTTTGTCCTAATATCTTCTTCCCCGTCCAAATCGGCTATTGTCCTTGCCACTTTAAGTATGCGGTCATAGGCCCTGGCGCTTAAATGCAGGCGGGAAAAGGCCTGCCGCAGCAGATCACGGCCTGCGGCATCGGGCTTGCAAAATTGTTGAATATGCCTGGGCAGCATTTCCGCATTGCATTTAATGCCGTGTCCTGCAAAGCGTGCGGCCTGCAGGCTGCGCGCTTTTCCCACCCGGGCAGCAATGGCTGACGACGGCTCCCCCTGTCCTGTGCCCGCCACTTCATCATAGCGGAGTCTTGTCACTTCCACAAATAAATCTATTCTGTCAAGCAGCGGACCTGAAATTTTCCGCCGGTAGCTGTAAATCTGCCCCGCCGAGCAGACACATTCCTTCTCCGCGTCGGAAAGCATCCCGCAGGGGCAGGGATTCATGGAAGCCAGGAGCATAAATCGTGACGGATATGTATATGCGGCCTGCAGCCTGGTTACCGTTATGAATCCCTCTTCCAGCGGCTGGCGCAGCACTTCCAGAGTCTCCCGCCGGAACTCAGGCAACTCGTCAAGGAACAAAGCGCCGTTGTGAGCTAAACTTACTTCACCGGGACGCGGGTTGCGTCCTCCTCCGCAGAGTGCCGCCGGAGTCAAAGAATGGTGAGGGCTGCGAAAAGGACGCTCTGAAATCAACCCGCTGTTTTCGACAAGCAATCCGGCTGCACTGTAGATTTTCGTAGTTTCCAGGCTTTCCTCCTCCGTCATGGGAGGCAGTATTGAGGGCACGCAGCGGGCAAGCATGGTTTTACCGGAACCGGGTGGCCCGATCATTAAAACATTATGTCCTCCGGCAGCGGCAACTTCCAGAGCTCTTTTTGCGCTTTCCTGGCCTTTGACATTTTTAAAATCCGCTTTCTGTTCATTTTTTCTTTGCTGTCTTTTGCGCCGCGGTACGGCGGTTGGCGGCTGCTCCCCCGATATAACGGCTACCGCTTCCTTCAGGCTTGTGGCAGGAACTACATGTACGCCGGTGACCAGGGAAGCCTCCTCGGCATTGGCCAAGGGAAGCATAATATTACGGTACCCGGCGTCTCTAGCGGCCAGCACCATAGCAAGCACTCCCCTGACCGGCCTGAGGGCGCCGTCCAGGGCCAGTTCGCCGATAAAGGCCCAGGGTGCCGTCGGGGCGGCCAGCTTTCCGTCGGCCTGCAGTATGCCCATGGCCAGAGCCAGGTCAAGCTGTGGTCCTTCCTTTTTAACATCGGCAGGTGCCAGGTTGACGACAACACGTTGGGGCGGGAAGCGGAAGGAACTGTTTTTCAGGGCGGCGCGCACCCGGTCGCGCGCCTCCTTTACCGCTGTATCGGGAAGCCCGACAATATCAAAACTTGGCAGTTGGGACGACAGAAAAACTTCCACATCCACCATTTTCCCTTCCACACCGGCTATGGTACAGCCGTATACCCTGGCAAACATATTCTTCCCCCGGTAACATTTTTATCCATTATAGCGCAAACGTGTGTTCGTGTCAATAAAAGTTTCACGCCGGCAAAGCAAGACAGGGCAAGCAAGACAGGGGACG
>DGEC01000065.1:0-16618 GCA_002385745.1 Firmicutes bacterium UBA3936 | reverse complement strand
CAAGACAGGGGACGGTTCTCTGTCACGTCCAAATAGTAGGCAAAGGTGTGTCCGTGTGTCCGTGACAGAGAACCGTCCCCTGTCTTGCCCCTGTCCTGCTCGGAGAGGCCTGCGTCTCTCCGTTTGCTTTTGTCTTTTACTCTTGCTATCTGAAAAAGATATGGGAACCTATTACTTTGGTAACCGCTTTTCTGCGCACCCAAGTATTTGCCGTTTTTGCCGGGTTATAAAAACCTGTTGCGCCTCCGGTAGGGTCGCTGCCCTGCAGCGCATCCTCAACCGCTTTTTCCGCGCTCTCTCCCGGCGTCAAATTAATCCGGCCGTCCAAGACCGGGCTGTACTGATAGCGGCCGCTTTCAATTTGATAAATAATTTCGCTTATGCTATCCGGATAATTGCTGCTTTCCAGGCGGTTAAGAACCGTTGCCGCTACAGCAACCTGGCCCTCGTAAGGTTCGCCGCCCGCCTCGGCGTGAACCAGACGGGCAAAAAGGTCCTTTTCTGCAGCAGTTAATTCAACGACAGGATCAGAATCGCTTTCTGCTGCGGCTATCTCTTCTTCCTTGAGCGTTTTGGGACCGGAAAACAAACTGATTTCAGCTTCCTCCCCGTCTCCTGCCGTTTTATTTTTATTCTCAGTAGTCACCTGCGATTCTTCTCGCTTTTGCAGGCTGTTTTGTCGATTTTCTTCCTGGATAATGACAATCTTCCCGGCAATAATGGCACTTGCCAGCAGTAAACAAGCAATGAAAACTGTTGCCTTTTTTTTCATCTTATTCCTCCTTTTGCGGCGGAGACGGGCTGTTTATTATTGATAACGCTTGGCAAACAGCTTTGAAGATAATAACATAATATATCAGAGCAGGCAAAACGCATCAGCCTGCTGTATCAGTTGCTATCCTGTATTACAATGAGAGGCATAATGATAGAAGGGTTATTTGACTTTTCCTTGCCTGATATATAAAAACGCTTGCCGCTGCCAGTAATTTCTGCAAAAAAAAAAGAGGTACTGCCTCTTTTCTCAGCTAAAAGCACTTTTTAGCAATTTTATTTCCCCGCTTTTAGCATCTACTGTTAAAACATCAAAACGGTAAACAGGAGCTGTCATCCCTGTCTCGTGAATATAATAGCGAGCAAGCAGACGCAGTTTTTCCTGTTTCTTCCTGTCGACAGCCTCCTCCGGAGTGCCTCGGCTGGTACTACGGCGGGTTTTTACTTCAGTAAAAACCAGTGTTTTGCCGTCTCTGGCAATGATATCAATCTCACCTCGCCGGCAGCGCCAGTTCCTGTGGAGAATTTCGTAGCCGAGCCGCTTTAAAAAACGGGCTGCCCGCTCTTCTCCTTCTCCGCCAATCTTTCTCATGTCATTTCACCTTCTTTGCCCTGTAAAAAAGAACGGCGGTGTAGCGGGCAGGGGCCGTACTTTGTTATAGCCTCGCGATGCCTGCGGGTAGGATAACCCTTATGTTCGGCAAAGCCATAGACGGGATACTGCCTGTCAAGTTCGCACATCAAGCGGTCCCTTGTGACTTTGGCAATAATTGAAGCGGCAGCAATTGTTGCTGAAAGGGCATCACCGCCGGTAATTGCCTGCTGCCGCCATTTGAGTTCATCAATTTCAACGGCATCGATCAGAATGTAATCGGGTTTTTGTCTTAGAGCGTATATTGCCCTTTTCATCGCCAGTTTTGTTGCCTGCAGTATGTTATAGCGGTCTATTTCATTCACACTGGCGTATCCGACAGCCCAGTCAATGGCTTGTGCCGTGATTTCCCGGTATAGCTCCTCCCTCTTTTGCGGTGAAAGTTTTTTCGAATCGTTTAAGCCCAAAAGCAGTGCCTTTTCCGGCAATATAACCGCCGCTGCAGTTACCGGCCCCGCTAGGGGGCCTCTTCCCGCTTCATCCACACCGGCGATGTATGTATAACCAAGCTTTTTCATTCTGCGCTCATAAGCAAAAAGAGCTTCCAGGCGATTTTTTTTCCGCCGCATTTCTTCTTGTTTTTTAATGTAATTCCGGGCGAGACGCCTCACACCCGCTCTGGAGTCGGAAAGCAAACTATCTATTTCAGCGGGAGTCAAATCATTTTCCCTGATGTGGATGCCGATTTGCCCCACCGTCATTTTAGCAAATACTTTCATCTTCCCCTTCTCCCGGCTCATCCAAAGTTAACCTGCCTAATCGTCCCTCCCTGAAATCTTTGACAAATAAACGGGCTGCTAAAGCTACGTCTGCCTCCCCTCCCCGACGCAGGCACCCGCTTCTTACTGCAATATTCTTCAACACCTCTGCCCGGTTCATGCCGGACGGATCAAAACCGTAGCGCAGTCTGATACTTTCAACAAACTTTTCTTGCAGGTATGCAGAAAGCTCTCCGGCCAACTCTTCCATGTCAAGCAGTTCATCTTTGACAGCGCCCACTGCAGCAAGGGCAAAGGCCTGTTTTTCACTTTCAATTTTTGGCCACAACACCCCGGGGGTATCAAGAATTTCAAGATTGTCCGCAAGTTTTAACCACTGCTTGCCTCTTGTAACCCCGGGTTTGTTGCCGATTATTGCTGCCTTGCGCCCAATTAAACGGTTTATCAGAGAGGATTTTCCGACATTCGGAATGCCTGCCACCATAATCCGCAGCGGCCTCTTGCTTTTGCTTTTTTTTCTCGGTATTTTCCGGAGATAAAGAAGCAGTTTCTTAACTCCCCGGCCGCTCTTGACATTCAGGGCAACAGCTGCGAAATAATCCTTTTGCAACACCTGCAGCCATTTTTTTGTCATCCCGGGATCGGCAAGATCAGCATGGGTAAGTACAGCCAGCAGCGGCTTTATTTCCAATATTTGACGGATGGCAGGATTGCGGCTGGAAGCCGGTATTCGGGCATCCAGCACTTCGATGACAGCATCAACCAATTTGCTGTTTTCGGCAAGCAGCCTCGTTGCCTTGGCCATCTGCCCCGGATACCACTGAACCCTCATAAAACATCTTCCTGTTCAGTCATGCAATTTCCCCTCACCATGGGAAAGCAGGCGCATCCGCTTTATCGGCCAAAAAACAAACATTGCTTTCCCTTTGATTCTGTCCAGGCTGACAAAGCCGACATAAGGGTTTCTGCTGTCCAGGCTGTTATTCCTGTTGTCTCCCAGGACAAAAACAGTGTCCTCGGGCACTATAACAGGACCGTATGGTTCTTTGTGCTCTTCAGTAATATATGGTTCGACGAGCTTTCTTCCATTCACATAAACGCCGTCCCTGTCCACGAGGACTTCATCGCCCGCGCCGGCAATTACTCTTTTTATGTAGTCTTTATTTTCAGTGGCCTTAAATACCACTATTTCTCCTATTTCAGGTTTCCGGTAATAATATTGTATTTTACTGACCAGAAGCCTTTCACCGTCGTCAAGGGTAGGAAGCATCGACCTGCCTTCGACAAGAAATACTTCTACAATAAACGCACGGATTAATAACGCCAGCAGGACAGCAACCAGAATTGATTTTATCCATTCCCACAGATTATTTTTCTCCGACTCTCGCATTTTTTTCCTTCTTTCTCTTTTCCCTGTTAACGGATAGCTTGCCGCCTTCTGCGGCCGGCAGAGGAATGTCTGTCGTAAAAAAAGGACTGTGCAGACAGTCCATTTTTAGTTGCGTTTTTCTTTGATGCGGGCTGCCTTGCCGGTAAGTTTCCGCAAATAGTACAGCTTTGCACGCCGCACATCCCCACGCCGTATAACATCAATTTTTACAATCCTGGGTGAATGCAGGGGAAAAGTTCTTTCCACACCCACGCCGTAACTGATACGTCGCACCGTAAAAGTTTCACGCAGGCCGCTGCCCTGGCGCTTAATAACCACTCCCTCAAAAACTTGCGTTCGTTCACGCGTACCTTCAATAACTTTAACATGTACACGTACTGTATCTCCGGGAGAAAGCTGCGGCAGATCCTTTTTAATCTGCTCAGCTTCAATCATCCTGATTTTATCCATCATTAAACCTCCTTTCGGCGCGAAACATCATGACAACATGAAAAATTATAACATACCAAAAAGGGGATTACAATAAAATATCGATTTTTCTGCTCCTGGCCTCTTCAAGAAGATATTTTTTTTCTTCCGCCGTTAAGCGGGCTTTTTTTAGCATGTCCGGACGATTTAAAAGCGTCCGCAGCAAGGATTTTCTGCGCCGCCATTCCTTAATTTTCCCGTGGTTTCCGGATAGCAGCACTTCAGGCACCTTCAGCCCGCGGAAATCGGCAGGACGCGTATACTGGGGATATTCCAGCAGGTTGCCTGAAAAAGATTCTTCACTCCTGCTTTCGGGCGCCAGCACTCCCGGCAGCAGGCGTATGACAGCATCGGCAACAGCCATGGCCGGTATTTCTCCGCCTGTCAGGATATAATCGCCCATTGATAATTCTTCGTCCACCAGTACTTCGCTGACTCTTTCATCAACCCCTTCATAATGTCCGCATAAAAGAATCAGGCGTTTTTTTTGAGCCAGCTGCTCCGCTTTCTTCTGTGAAAAAATCTTTCCTCCCGGCGATAAAAGGATTACATGCCCCGGTTCCGGATCTTCCTCCCTCAGATGTTCAACAGCATTAAAGAAAGGTTCGGGCTGTAAAATCATACCGGGGCCGCCTCCGTATGGATAATCGTCAACGCTTTTATGTTTATTGCCGGCAAAATCCCGCAGGTCCGTAATGACAATCTTTACATGTCCTGCTTCTGCAGCCCGCTTGACTATACTGTCCTGCAGCGGTGCAAACATATCCGGGAAAATAGTAAGAATGTCAATTCTCATTTAAATCAGTCCCTCGGGCAAATCAACTACCATGTATCCCGCTTCCCGGTCAATCTTTTTGACAACGGATTTTAAGGCAGGAATCAGAATATCCTCACTTTGCCTGTCAGGCATCTGAACCACATAGACATCATTGCTGCCAGTCCGAAGGATCTCTCCGACTTTGCCCAGAAAAGCGCCGTCTTTGGTAACAACGTCCAGTCCGATAATTTCATCCAGATAATAGTTATCCGCGGGGAGCTCCGGTCTTTCAGAGAGGGGTATGGTAATCAGTGAATTTACCAGGCGGCGGGCACGATCTACTTCACTTACTTCTTCCAGGTAAAGCACCCAAAAGCGGCCTTTTAAGAAGCCTTCCCGAACATGATATACTTCCTCTTGCCCGTCTTTTTCCAGGAACACCCTCCTGAGCAGTTTAAATCTTTCCGGAATATCCGAAAGCGGTTCTACTTTCAGCCCGCCCCGGATACCATGTGTATTTATAATTTTGCCAACAGCCACCCTTTTTTCCAAGGGATCACTCCTATTGGACTATTTCTACCAATACGCGCTTCTTCTCCGCCGAGGATGCAGCATTAACTACAGTCCTGATAGCCTTGGCAATCCGTCCCCTTTTGCCTATAACTTTACCCATGTCTTCACTTGCCACATGAAGCTCAAGGGTAATGACACGTTCATCTTCAATCCGCTCCACACGCACTTCATCCGGGTGATCCACCAATGCCTTGGCAATAATTTCCACCAATTCCTTCATTGCCATCACCGTCCGTTCATATGCCTATTTTTCGATACCTGCTTTAGTCAATAAAGCTTTGACTGTTTCAGAAGGCTGTGCACCTTTATTCAGCCATTCCTTGGCTTTTTCATTATTAATGTTAATTGTAATGGGATTTGTTGTGGGGTTATAATAACCTATTTCCTCAATAAAAGCACCGTCCCGGGGTGAACGGGAATCCGCCACTACTATGCGGTAAAAGGGGCGCTTTTTCGCTCCAACCCTTTTCAAACGAATTCTGACAGCCATCATTTCACCTCCTTGCTGTAATAATTGCTTCTTACATGAAAGGGAATTTGCCTTTCTTTTTTAACATACTCTTTTCCATTTTGCCGAATTGTTTCATCATTTTATTCATCATGGCAAACTGCTTTAAAAGATTGTTGACATCCTGAACGCGCGTACCGCTGCCGGACGCAATCCGCCTGCGGCGGCTGCTGTTGATAATAGCCGGCTGCGCTCTCTCTTCAGGAGTCATGGACAAAATAATCGCTTCTGTTTTTTTTAAAACACTTTCATCAACATCAAAATTCTTCAGTTTTTTCCCCATTCCGCCGATGCCGGGGAGCATTTCAATAATCTGGTTTAACGGGCCCATTTTTTTTAGCTGTTGCAGTTGCTCCATATAATCTTCCAGCGTAAATTGCCGGCTGCGCATTTTTCTCTCAAGCTCACGGGCCTTTTCTTCATCAAAAGCAGACTGGGCTTTTTCAATGAGTGTCAGTACATCGCCCATTCCCAGTATCCTTGAGGCCATGCGGTCAGGATGAAAGGGCTCAAAGGCATCCGTTTTTTCTCCTACGCCGGCAAACTTAACGGGACATCCTGTTACGGCTTTGACAGAAAGAGCCGCTCCGCCCCGGCTATCCCCGTCCAGTTTAGTCAGAATTACTCCCGTAAGATTCAGCCTTTCCCGGAAAGACTGGGCCACATTAACGGCATCCTGTCCGGTCATGGCATCCACAACCAAAAGGATCTCCTCCGGCTGCAGCACTTCTTCCAGCCGGACCAGCTCCGCCATCATTTCATCATCAATATGCAGTCGGCCTGCCGTGTCAATAATTAAGTAATCATACCCTTCCCGCCGCGCCTGTTCCAGGGCAGCCCGGGCGATTTGCTCCGGCTGCTTTTGCCCCAGCTGAAAGACCGGTATGGACAGCTGTTCCCCCAGTACCTGCAGTTGTTTTATTGCGGCAGGCCTGTATATGTCAGCCGCTACCAGCAGAACAGAACGGTTTTGCTTTTTCAGTAAATTGGCAAGCTTGGCTGCAGAAGTTGTTTTCCCGGAACCCTGCAAACCCACCAGCATGACAACGGTTGGCGTCCTGTCGGCAGCGGCAAGCTTTGCCACTTCCCCTCCCATAAGATTTGTCAGTTCTTCTTTGACAATTTTGATTACCGTCTGCCCCGGTGTCAGGCTGGCCATAACATCGCTTTGCAGACAGCGTTCCCTGACATCGGCAATGAATGTTTTTACCACTTTAAAGTTTACATCGGCTTCCAGAAGGGCCAGCCTCACTTCACGCAGGGCAGCATTAATGTCTTTTTCCGTCAGCTTGCCCTTTTGCCGCAGCCGTCTAACTGCATTCTGCAATTTTTCCGACAGGTTCGCAAAAATCATAATATTCCTCCGGGATTTTATTCCATAAGCTTATCTAAAATGGATAAGGCTTCATTTCTTTCCCTGGCGGGCAGCACATTTTCATTTAGAATCCTTCGCAGCCGCTTGAGCTCCCTTTCCTGGTCCTGAAACTTTTCCGCAAATCCCAGTTTTTCTTCAATTTTTTCCAGTGATTTAACGCTCCTTTTCAGCAGGTCATGAACTCCTTGTCTTGAAATGCCGATGTTTTCGGCAATTTCAGCCAGGCTTAAATCATACTGGTAATAAAGCTCAAGGCATTCGCGCTGTTTTGCCGTTAATAAACTGCTGTAAAAATCATACAATAAATTAACCCTCATTGTATCCTCAAGCATTTTATCACATCCCGGCCAGACTGTAAAGCAAAAACCCTTTACAGCATAGTTTAATAGTATTATGCGAAAAATGCAAGAAGAAATATTTAATACTGCCGTATATTTTCATGCCTTGCCTTGGATATTTTGTTGCTTTAACCCGCAAACTGTGCTACGATTTTTTTAGCAGGGATTATGCACATTTCTATAAAATGCAGAAAGGAGACAGGAAACGGTCATGGCAAAAAAAGACTATGAAAGCTGTTTACTCCAGCCGGAAATCGTCAATATCGGCAGCTACCAGACATTCACAATTAAAAACAAAGACAGGCGCGGATACGATTACGTCGTTCGCTTGCTTCCTGTCAGCAAGGAAACTGTTCCCGGAGACATTCCGGAGACAGCTGATTCAGACCGCCTTGAATTGTTTGTCGGCGGGAGCCCCGATGACATTGAAAAAGTCAGCGGAGAAATCGAAGTATCGCTGGGCAAAGAAAATGAAACTTACAGCATAAATGAAGCTGCACTGGTCTACATACCCAAAGGATTACCCGTGCGTCACCGCATCATAAGAGAGCCCGAAAAAACCGCATTTCTTCTGAGCTTCAACCTTACGCCAAGATGGGAAGGCTTCCCGGAAGAGAAAGTGGAAAGAGCCGTGTCCGGCAAAAAATACGAACACCTGATTTTGCGCAACCCGGTCACTCCACCCTTTGCTGAAATAAACAGCTCCTTTATGTCGCCTAAAGATGATTTCTTTAAGCATATTTCCGGTGCCACGGCAAACTTTGCTCTCTATTATGTGAAGCGGGGAGGCATGTTCCCTGAACCGCCGCACTGGCACAGAACGGAAGAAATCCTGATGTTTATGTCCTCCGATCCGCACGACATGGAGAATCTCGGCGCTACTGTGGAAGTGGGCTTCGGTCCTGAATGGGAAAAGATTAGCTTTTCCAATTCATGCTTTGTCCGCTTCCCGGCAGAACTGGAGCACGGCCCCTTTAATATTCATATAGGGAAATTCAAGCGTCCTTTCCTTTTCGGCCATTACTGGCCTACGGGCGAACCGGCCCATATCATTCTTTCCGGAGAAACAGAGGAACTTGATATTGTTAACCCCGGTGAAGCCTAGCAACAAGCTTGATTGATAAAAACCCCGTTCTTCTTGTGCTGTTCAGCCTTTTGCAGCAAGAAGCACGGGGTTTTTCCTGTGCCAATAGCTTAGATCCACTCGCCTGCAAAAAGGCCTTCCACATATTCCTGCGGATCAAAAGGCTGCAAATCGTCAATGGATTCTCCAACGCCAACCAGTTTGACAGGCAGCTGCAATTCCCTGGCGACCGCGACTACTATGCCTCCCTTGGCCGTACCGTCCAGTTTGGTAAGCACAATACCGGTCAAATTTGCAGCTTCGTTAAAAACCTTTGCCTGAGCCAGGGCATTCTGTCCCGTTGTGGCATCAAGCACGAGCAGCACCTCATGCGGCGCGCCGGGCAAAGCCTTGCCAATTACCCGGTAGATTTTCTTTAATTCTTCCATTAAATTGGCTTTATTGTGCAGGCGGCCGGCCGTATCACACAACACCAGATCGCTACCCCGCGCCTTTGCCGCAGCAATACCGTCAAAAATAACAGCTGCCGGGTCTGCATTTTGCTGGTGTTTAATCAGGTCACTTTTTGAGCGCTTGGCCCAAATCTCCAACTGTTCTATCGCTGCCGCCCGGAAAGTGTCTCCCGCTACCAGGAGTGTATTTTTCCCTTCCTTACGGTAGCGTGCAGCCAGTTTGCCTATGGTGGTGGTTTTGCCGACGCCGTTAACGCCCAGCATAAGTATAACCATGGGTTTTTCTTCAGAAACAGCCAGCGGTACAGTTTCTTTGCCCAGTATATCCAGCAGCATTTCCTTAAGCAGATCAACAACTTGCTCCGGTTCACTGATACGTCCTTTTTGTACGTTTTCCCGCAGTTTCTCCACCAGTTCCAAGGAAGTCTGCAGTCCCACGTCGGCCCCAATGAGAATTTCCTCCAGCTCATCATAAAAATCATCATCAAATCTCCGGCGTGAGAATAGGGCACCCAAGCGTCCCTGCAACATGCTGCGGGTTTTTTGCAAGCCTTTTTTAATATTTCCCAACAATCCCATAATTATTTTCCATCCTTTCCTGCCTGCTTTTATCAGTTTGTCTAGGCCGTTTTATTGTCCCGCAGGCGCACGGAAATCAGTTTTGAAACACCGGCTTCTTCCATGGTTACACCGTAGAGAATGTCTGCCTGCTCCATTGTTTTTTTGCGGTGCGAAACAAGTATAAATTGTGTTTGCCCGGCAAACCTCTGCAGGTAATGAGAAAAACGTGTCAGGTTTGCTTCATCCAAAGCCGCTTCTATTTCGTCAAAAACACAAAAAGGAACAGGCTTCACCCTTAAGAAGGCGAAAATCAGTCCAATGGCCGTAAGGGCTTTTTCGCCTCCGGATAAAAGCGACAACTGCTGCAATTTTTTCCCCGGAGGGCGCGCAATTATTTCCACTCCGGATTCCAGGGGGTTTTCGGGGTCGGTAAGATTAAGACGCGCATTGCCGCCGCCGAACAATTCCTGAAAAACCTTGTTGAAACTTTCATTAATTTGATTAAATGCTGAAACAAATTTTTCACCCATCCGTTTGTCAATTTCTCTGATTATTTGTTCCAGATCTTTTTGCCCCTGCTTTAGGTCCTGCTGCTGAGTTTGCAAGAATTCCAGACGCTCCTTTACCCGCCTGTATTCCTCGATTGCACCCAGGTTAACCGTCCCCAAAGTCTGGATAGCATCTTTAATCTGCCTGATTTCTTCGCGAACCGCATCTTTATCGCTTATTGCACCGGCAATTTGCTCTGCGGAAGCAAAATCCAATTCCCAGGTGTTGCGCAGTTGATCCAGCAAATATTTCATTTCCGTTTCCAGTCGTTCACGCTCCATTTCCCAGCGTGATTTTTTCCTCTCTGTCTGATGCAGCCGCTTTTCCGTCTGGCGCAAAAGTTCCGACTCTTCACGGAAGCCGGTGTTTAGCTCCTTCAGACGGTTTTCCCTTTTCGCAAGCAAACCGGCGCTTTCTTCATACTCTGCCTGTATTGAGCGCAGCTTCTTTATATCCTCTGCCATCAACCGCTCAAGTTCCCTGTATCCTTCCAGCTGTTCATTTATATTTTCCTCTAGTTTTTTCTTTTTCTCAAGCAACATCTTTATCTGCCGGTAATTTTCCTCAAGCTCTTCCTGCAAGTGCTGCCGCTTTTGCTGCAAGGAAGCAATTCTAATCCGGCAGCCGGTATGCTGTTCCTGCAGTCTGTTTATTTCCTGGCTGCGGGCTGAAAGAATGCCTGAAAGCCTGGCAGCTTCAATACGTAATCCTTTTTCCTCTTTCAATGCGGAGGCCAGCTTATTCTCTGCTGCAGCACATAGTTTTTCCAGTCCTGTCAAGTTCTCAAGCTCTTTGTTATTTTCCCTTTCCAATAACTGCAACGCCTCATCCAGGGGGGCAAGCTGTTTTTCCAAGCCCTCTTTTTCCTGTTGGGCAAGTGCTTCTTCCAATTCCAGCTGTCTCTTCTTTTCCTTGGCCGTCTTGATTTCTTCCGACAGTATCCCCTGCCGGTTAAGGAGAAATTCCTTTTCTTCCTGTATCTCTGCCAGAGCAAGCTTATTTTTTTGCAAAATATCTTCCAGAAGTTCCGCTTCCCGGCGGCGGCTAAGCACGCCGCCCGCTTTTTTCTCGGTACCACCGGTAATGGCGCCGCCGGGTCTAATTACCTCGCCTGTGAGTGTTACCAGCCTTTCGCGATAATTCAACGAACGGGCGGCAGCCAAAGCGGCATCCAGATCGGTAAAAAGATGAATTCCGGACAATAAAAACTCAACTACGGGCCTGAATTTATTCCCGGTTTTTACAACATCCGCCGCTACCCCCAAATAGCCTTTCATTTTTGCTGTTTCCGCCTTTGGCCGGTGTCTTGGCTGAACCTGCAGAATATCCAGCGGCAAAAAGGTTGCACGCCCGCCTTTGACTTTTTTTAAATAAGCAATAGCAGCCTTTGCAGACTTTTCATCGGCAGCAACAATATTTTGCAGGTTTGTCCCCAGCGACATTTCCACCGCTTTCACATAACGGTCCGGCACAGTAATAATGTCGGCGACAGTGCCGTAAATGCCGGAGAGAAGCTTTTCATTTTTTGCAGTCAAAACTGTTTTTACTCCGGGGTAATACCCCGCCATGTTTGCTTCCAGCTCATTTAAAACATTCAGCCTGTTTTGGACTTCCCTGTTTTTCTCCTCCTGCTCTCCCAGTTGAGCAGTGATTTTTTCAGTTTCGGCAATTATTTTTCCGGCTTCCTTTTCTCTCTCTTCAAGAACAAGCTGTATATCGGTCTGCTGCCGTTTATAATCCCGAATTTGTTTGCTGATTGCTTCCAGCTTTGACAGCAGTTCCTTTCTTTCCCGCCTTTTTGCTTCCCTTTGCTGATTAACCCGGTTTATTTTCTCATGCAGCTTTTCTTTTTCCAAGTTAAGCCTGTCGTGCTCGGATTGCAGGCGTCGTATGCCTATAGCAATATTTTCAAGCCTCTTTTGTACATCTTCAGCCTGCTGCGCTTCAGGCAAAGAGGCCATTTCCTGAAGCTTGAGCCTTGCTTGCTCAAGTTCCATTTCAGCCTGTTCCATTCTTTCCTGCTGCAGGGCAATTTCCTCTTCAAGCTCGCTTTTCTTCTTTTCCAGCAGGGACTTTTGTTCTTCAATTTCCGCAATATCCACCCTGTATTGCTGCAGATGCCGGTCGATGTTTTTTAGTTTTTCTTCATCCAGCGCAATCTTTCCCTGCATTCTTTCCAACTCAGCGGACAAATGCCTTATTTTTTGCTGACTTTCTGCGACTTCCGACTGAGTTTCGTCAAACAAAAGCTGGCACCTTGCTACCTTTTCCTCCTGTTTGTTCAGCTCCGTCTGTAAGGAAAGCAGCTCATCCGCTACTTTTTTTATTTTTCCATCGGTTTCATACCATTTTTCCCGGAGTTCCCGGGCATCGCAGACTATAAGGTCAACTTCCTTCTTTTTAAGTTCCCGGCGGTAAGCATGGTATTTTTCTGCCAGTTCTGCCTGTTTTGCCAGTGGTTCCAGCTGTGACGAAAGTTCTGAAATAATGTCGCCGATGCGCAGCAGATTGTCCGTAGTTTCTGCCAGCCGTTTTAGGGCTTTTTGCTTGCGCGTTTTGTATTTAAGTATACCTGCTGCTTCCTCAAAAATTAGCCGCCTTTCATCAGGTCTTGCATTTATAATTTCGTCAACTTTGCCTTGTCCGACAATGGAATAAGCATCTTTCCCCATGCCTGTATCCATAAACAATTCAACAATATCCTTCAGGCGGCAAATGTTTTTGTTCAGCAGGTATTCTGTTTCCCCGTTGCGGTAAATCCTCCTGCCAATGCTTATCTCCTGGTAATCAAGGTCCAGCAGGTCTTCCGCATTGTCTAAGACAACCATAACTTCGGCAAAACCCAGCGGCTTGCGGTTTGCCGTGCCGTTAAAAATAACATCATCCATTCGCAAGCCGCGCAGATCTCTTGCGGATTGTTCTCCCAGGACCCAGCGCAGGGCATCGACAATATTGCTCTTGCCACAGCCGTTTGGCCCGACTATTACCGTAATCCCGGGTGTTAAATCAATGACGGTTTTGTCGGCAAATGATTTAAAGCCGTGCATTTCCAAACGCTTTATGTACAACAGCACCCCTCCGTCCGGGCAATAAATGGCAGTTGTCTTTCATAAAAATACCTGCTTGCATACAAGCAGGCAGACTCCGTTACCCAAGCGGGTTTCTCCAAAAATATGCTTGCTGTTTTCCCTGCTTTGGCAACCTGCAGCTGCGGCAATTTCCTGCATTCCTTTTGGAAACGGCTAAAGATTCACATGACTTGCCATCTTTGCCATATTGTTAATATTCGCTCTTCCAAAAAGAGATTCCTGCCGGCTGCCGCAAAGCTACTTTTTGTTTTGCATTATAGTATTATAGGCAAAGCGAGCTGCAGCCTGTTCCGCTTCTTTCTTGGACCTGCCGCTTCCTTCACCGAGAATATCACCGTTTACCAGCACCTGGGCAACAAACAGCTTGTTATGATCAGGGCCCGACTCGGAAACAATCTTGTACTCCGGTGTTGCCGTCAGCCGGGCCTGGGTATACTCCTGCAGCATAGTTTTGAAATCAGTGCAGAGATTTCCCAGTTCAAGTTTTTCAAGCAGCGGGGAGAATATTTTTTTAATCACTGCCCTTGCCTTTTCAATTCCCAAGTCAAGATAAACGGCACCGAGCAGGGCCTCAAATGCGTCCGCCAGCAGCGAAGGGCGGCAGCGGCCGCCGCTTGCCTTTTCACCCTTCCCCAACCGGAGATAACTTCCAAGGTTGAGGCTGACTGCAATTTTAAACAGCGATTCTTCGCAAACAAGTTCCGCCCGGAAGCGGGTTAGTCTTCCTTCCGGCAGTTTTGGAAAAGCATGATAAAGCATCTCGGAAATAAGCAGTTCCAAGACTGCATCTCCCAAAAATTCCAGCCTTTCATTATGTGCACTGCCGCTTAAATTATGCTCATGGGCATAGGAGGAATGAGTTGCCGCCTGGAAGTACAGCTCAATATTGTTTGGAGTGATATTTAGTTTTTTTAGTAAAGAACTGATACTTTTTTCCTTCATTTTTTCACCGGGAGCTTGTCTTTATTATTGCTAAAGAAGCCCTGCAAGGGCAGGGCACTTTACTTATAATTATACTTAGACGTGGGTTTCTATGTACTGCAAGACATCCCCCACCGTCCTAATGTTTTCAATTTCCTCATCTGATATTTCCAGATTAAATTCCTCTTCAAAAGCCATAATCAATTCTACGATATCAAGAGAATCTGCATCAAGCTCCTCAAAGCTGGTATCCCTGGTAATTTCCCTTTCATCTACATTTAACTGTTCACTGACAAGTCTTTTGACTATCTCAAAAAGATCCATTTCTTTTCACCTCCTTACAGCTATATTATTGAATATTACGGATTTAAGTTATAAATTCATATAATTTTCAGGTTGAATGCCTTGAGTAAAAGATATGCAATATCTATACTCAGGCAGACATTATTTTCTAGTATATCAATTTTATCGAAATTATCAAGCACCAAACCGGAGCTAAACCTGCAGCAGTTAATACTACAGCGAAAGCTCCGCTATTTCTTTTTCAATAATGCCGTTGACGTTCCGCTCGGCAAAGGGAAAAGCCTGGGTAATAATAGCATTGCGAATTGCCTTGGCCTTGGAAGAGCCATGGCACTTGATGCAGGCTTCCCCCACACCCAGAAGCGGGGCACCGCCATATTCGGCATAGTCAAGTTTTCTTCTGATTTTCCTTAATCCGGGCATAAGCAGAACGGCGCCCATTTTGTTCCTTAAACCGGCAGTAAATTCTTCTCTCAGGGCGGCAAATAGGCCCAAAGCCACTCCTTCAATTGTCTTTAAGACTATATTGCCGGCAAAACCGTCACAAATTACGACATCGGCTTCTCCTGCCATAATGTCACGGGCTTCAATGTTGCCGGCAAAACCGGATAGTTTTTCTTTGCACAGCTGATAAGCCTTTTTCACCTGTTCGTTGCCCTTCTTTTCCTCCCGCCCCACATTCAGTAAAGCAACCCTTGGAGCAGACTTGCCTAAAATTTCCCGGGCATATATTCTCCCCATCAGCCCGTACTGCAGTAAATGTTCCGGTTTGGCATCCATATTTGCGCCGGCATCAAGTAAAACAACACCGCCCCCGTCAAAAGTCGGGACAATAATAGTCAGGGCAGGCCGTTCAATGCCTGGCAGGCGGCCGCAAGTAAGCAGGCTCCCGGCCATCAGGGCGCCTGTATTCCCGGCAGACACCGCGACGTCTGCCTTTTTTTCCGTTACCAGCTGCAGGGCAATAATCATGGATGAGTTTCTTTTCCGGCGCACGGCCAGCACAGGTGAATCATCATCTGTGATAACTTCCGGGGCATGAACTATTTCCAGGCGTTCACTGTTGTACTTTTTTCCGGCAAGCTGTTTTTCAAGAATTTCTCTGTTCCCAACCAGCAAAAGCTTGAGACCGTCCTGTTCAGTCAAAGCCTGCAGGCCGCCCTCAACTATTTCCAGCGGAGCATTGTCCCCGCCCATTGCATCCAGGGCTATGCGAATCACAGTACTCACCTCACATGCTTCTTGCGCAAAAAGTTTCCATCAAACTATATATATACTTCTCAATAATAAAAACCCTCCCGTTGCAGGAGAGTTAAGTAAAAGATTTCAGACCTTTTATTCCGTTTCCACAACTTCTCTTCCTTTATAGTAACCGCAATGTACACACACCCTGTGGGGCAGCTTAAGCTCATGGCATTGCGGGCAAGAAACCAAGCCGGGAAGCGTCAATTTCCAGTGAGTTCTCCGTTTATTTTTTCTTTGTTTTGAGGTTTTCCTCTTCGGTACTGCCAAAAAATCCACCTCCTCATCTTACTGTCGCAGTAATTGCTTTAGTACTTCCAGCCGCGGATCCGTTTCCTCCCGCGGGCAGTCACATTGCTGCCGGTTTAAATCTGCACCGCAAATTGCGCATAACCCGCGGCAGTCATCGGAACATAGCGGTTTCAGGGGCAGTGAGGTCAAAAATATTTCTCTGAACAGCTGTATAAGATTAAGGAATTTATTCGTTCCGACAGGGATTTCCTCAGAAAACTCCCAGTTAAACGGGGCTTGAAAAACCTCCAGGCAGCGGCTGCAGGCCAGTCTTATCGTTGCCTGCATGCTGCCGTTAATATATATAATGCCGTCCCTGTATACTGCCTTCATCCGTATTTTCAAAGGAGAAAGCATCTCTACATCGGAATCAGTCAGTTCCAGCCGTTCTGCATCCGCCTCAAAAATAAAGGGAAACTCCGTTCCCGGTGCACTTTTTAATGCCAAAATATCTATATTCATCAGAAAAACTATGCACCTCACTTGCGCTAAACCTAATTATATAAGCGAATAAAGCCCTTGTCAACATTTTGCAGATAAACATCCGGCCGTGGTTAATTGCAAGTTTTATTGCC
>DGEC01000099.1:5289-9200 GCA_002385745.1 Firmicutes bacterium UBA3936 | reverse complement strand
GGCCATTTTTGTCTACAGTCTGGGACCGGCAATGCCGGTCTTTTTTTTTTGCTTTTTTTCTTTACGGCCCATATTTGGGCACGCTGTAAAGCCAGCCCTTTGCCTTGCCGTAGCGAATAAAATCATCTATTTTTTCAATTTCCTGCAGCAATATTTCAGATACAATTCCCCGCAGGCGGTGGTTGATTGAAAATCGTTTAAAAGCCCTGACATGCAGGGCTGCAGCCCCCTGCATTCCCAAAAATGTCATGCGGAAAATATGAGAATCCTCGAGCAATTCCTTTTTTATAAACTCCGCTGTCACGTCGGCGGGGCGCTTCGGCATTTGTATCCCGAAATACATCAATTCATCTTCTAAAACTTTTATCTGCTTTTCCAGCAGTTTTATCCCTGCACTTATTATTATCTTGAATTCCTTGTCATGCACCATGCTTGCCGTAGTCTGGGTAAAACGCAGCGTATCATAGCGGTAGGTCAACAAATCCCAGAGCCCGCCCGCCTCGCCGCAGTGTATTTTTTCATTGTTACCCGCAGGAACATGCTGATACGCTGGAGGCACCCCCGCAAAACCCCGGAGGGAGAAATACTTCATTAACTTATTAACACCGCCCAGCTTGCTAATAAACATTTTATGCAGCTTTTTCCGCAGCCGGTCATTAGTAGCCATTCCGTACAGGGCAAAAAGTAAAAGTTCCAGATGTTCCTGACTGAATAGCAGTACTTCGGTGGCAATGGTTTCATCATCCAAAAACTCCACGCCTTCCGTTCCGGTTACGGCAATTTTGTATTTATTGGGAGAGATGATGTTATACTCCCCCATAACTTGCTGCAAAACTGCTATGTCGTCGGCTGCTTCTTTATGTAGCAACTCCAGAATCATTTTCAGGTCGGCTGCCTGGACAAAAGCCTTATAGCGCAGTAGCTTCCCGGACAGCACGTAGTAAGAATTTAAGATATCCCAGAGTGAAAAAGCTTCACGGATATCAATACTCGCCGTTTTTTTCTTCGCTTTACGAAAAATAATTCCTATGCTGCTTACCTCCCTGAGCTTCAGCAAAAAATTGCAGTTATAGCTTATTCATATTTCCTGCCAGATATACAATAAACAACCTTTCATTTCAGGTACAAAACTCAGGCAAATTATTATGCCGGTCTGTCATGCACGTCTTCTAACACTATTTTCTTCCTAATTTCATAAGATAATCTAGAGACAATTCATTCTATAAAAAGGAGCAGATAGTTGTGCAGAACAATCCGGACCTAAAAGCTTTAATAAACATGCTTAACAGCGGTTACCTGTCCCAGACCGTTAATAACTTGAAAAAAGCGCTGCAAATTCCGGAACCCCAAGGGGAGACAAATCCCATGCCTGCCGATACGAGACAAACACAGGCCGGAAACAATGCAGCCCATGTTGACCCCAAAATTAATTTGCTTCTGTCCATCATCCCCCTGCTTCCCGGGGAAAAACAAAAACAGGCTGAAAACATGCTGAAACCGCTGAATTTACTTTTTTTTGTGCAGAGATATGTAGACATTCTGAATAAATCCGGCAGTTGAAATAAGACGCGCTGAATTCAAAAGGGTTTTATCCCGGCAGCATATCATACCGCCAGTATTATCATTTTATTTCACGAAAGGGGGCGCTAATGTGAAAATCGTAGTTGATTATACCGGCAAGGAAACTTCTCAGCAGGCAGTTAAGCCCAAAAAACTGCCGGATAAACAAACCATAGTACCGGAAGAACTGCCGGCTAAGCAAAAAACCAAATTGGCCGCAGCCGAAAAACTGATAAAAAACAAAACGTCTGCGTATTTGCCTCAGAAGCAAAAGGAAAAAATGCTGCCCGCAGACACAGAAAACACAAACGGCTCCTTGGAAAATGAAGATATAACAAGCCCTGACAAGCAAAAACAGGGAAACACGATAACTCCGCCGGTTTCAATTACAGAAACAGGCCAGTACAATGATGAAGATATTTTGCTTTTGCTTATTATCCTGTTGATAATGACAGGCAAAAACTAAATTACTTGGGACGGAGGGAAAGCTTTGGCTGATTACAGTGAGAGTTTATTCCGGCTGCTAAAGAACATAGATGCAGACAATACGTTGGACCGCTTAAATCAAATCGGTATGCTGCTCGGCAACCCTGAACAGTCACGGCAAATTGAAAGTATACTGAAAAATCTGCTTGAGGAACAACGCAGTACGCCGTCTATTAATCTTCTATACGCCCTGAGCCCCTTCTTATCTGAAAAAAGACAATCGGACTTAAAAAACTATATCAAGGTTTTTAACATTATCAAATTGGTTGACACAATAAAACAAACGAATAAATAGTCATGCCGTCTTTACTTAAGTAAATAAAAACATGCTGACCTGGAGGCAATATTTAAACCTGCATATTTATCACCAACCTCTGCTATCAAACATAATATATCGTGGGTACCCAAATACAATCTGGAAAAAAGAGGAAAAATATGTCTATCTTTGGCGGAGGCAAAGGCGGCAGGGAAAACAGTCTTATTCTTTTGCTCCTGCTTATTCTGCTGCTGGCAAACGACAATCAGCACGGGAACGATGACCAGATACTTCTGATTATACTGATTCTGCTGCTGTTCGGTAATAATAGCTTAGGACCGTTTTCAGAAGCGTAAATTAGAAAGTCAGCAGCCTGCCCCAGCTTATAATTAACATGTAGCCCTGATATTTGTATAATACAAATATCAGGGCGAATTACTTAGTGGCAGCATCTTCCATGAATAATGCCGCTGCAACAAGCAGGTAAACCCCCTTAACGGTCTGTTCTGTAACTTAAACTCCCAGGCGCGAAGCAGCACAATTTCATTTGCCGGCAGCCCCAGGATAAAAGCCATCAAAATATAACCGTCCAAGCCTATCAAGCGGGCATCACTAAACCGGCGGGTGCGGCAATTGCCACTGCCCGGCCAAGAACAAAATGTCAGTCTTTACAATTTTACCAATATGCAAAAAAGGCTTAGACCAAAAGATTTTCAGCAAGTCCAATTGACCGGAAACTGACTGTCATAGTATAATTAACATAATACATAATAAGGAAGCGAAAGCAAAAGGAGGTACATATGAAAGACTTAAAGGGTAAAACTGCATTTATCACCGGTGGAGCAAGCGGCATAGGGCTCGGCATCGCTAAAGCATTTGCCAAAGAAGGCATGAACATTGTCATCGCCGATATACGGCAAAAAGCCATTGATGAAGCGCTGCCTATTTTCAAGGAAAATGGCTGGCCGGCACATGGTATCCAGCTTGATGTCACCGACCGCGAAGCATATGAAAGAGCAGCCGATGAGGCAGAAGCCAAGTTCGGGAAAATTCACGTGCTGGTGAATAATGCCGGTTTGGGCGTTCCGGAAGGGCCCGTATGGAATGTTTCCTACAAAGATGTGGACCTGATGGTTGATGTTAATCTCAAAGGTGTCTTAAACGGCATCATGGTAATGGTTCCGCGCATCATGAAGCACGGGGAGGGCGGACACATAGTCAGCACCGCTTCCAAGGCAGGGCTTATCCCCGTCCCGGGATTTACGCTTTATAATTCCACCAAGCGGGCAGTGATTGCAATTATGGAAACCCTCGCCTCGGACCTTGCAGGCCAAAATATCGGCTCCAGCGTTTTTTGTCCCGGTCCGTTCCAGAGCAATTTGGGCATGTCAACGGCCGAAATCCGCGCACAAATGCTGGGAGAAAAACTGCCGCCGCCTGCAGCGCCGCCCCCACGGGAAGAAGGGCAGGCTGCGCCTCCTCCGGTTGATTTCAGCAAACTTGTCCGGACTGCCGAAGAGGCCGGCGAGCGGGTCCTGCGCGGCGTAAAACGCAACGATCTGTATATTATTTCACATGTGGAGTTTAAAGAAGGCTATCGGGCTCAGGC
>DGEC01000099.1:0-5056 GCA_002385745.1 Firmicutes bacterium UBA3936 | reverse complement strand
ATGCTGACATACAATCCCATTTACGAAAAGCAAACCCAGGTTCCGGCCTTTAAAAAAGAATCCTAGCACTCAAAAAAAGCGGGGGACACCTCACGTGTCCCCCGCTTTTTTATACTCTGTATTATTCTCCGCCGATAACAATAATATTTTTAACAGCTCCATGCTCGGCATCGTAGAATGCCTCGTTAATCTGTTCAAGGGTGTAGCGGTTTGTCAGCATACAATCTATATCGATTAAGCCGTTCCTGTACATTTCCATGTATTTCGGAAAGTCTCTGCGCAAATTTAAAGCACCCATGACACTGCCCGTAAACTTTTTGCCGGTCAAGAATTCCATGGCAGAGATATCAGTCATCATCTCGTCCTCAAACCTGGCGTGACCGATAATGCAAACGGTGCCCCAGGGAGCAGTGATATCCATGGCCTGACGCTTGATGCCTTCGGCAGCAACGGCAATAATGGTATAATCAGCGCCGTATTTGTTGATCTTCCGGATTTCCTCCCGTACATCGCAGTATTTGGGGTTAATTGTGTGCGTTGCCCCGCATTTTTTTGCCAGCTCCAATTTATTATCCATTACATCGATGGCAATTATCGGGCAGGCACCTGAAATACGCGCACCTTGTATGGCTGAAATACCAACCCCTCCGCAGCCGATAACAGCCACGCTCTCTCCCGGTTTTACCCGGCAGCGGTTGATAACGGCTCCAAAGCCGGTAATAAAACCGCATGACATGGCTGAAGCAACGGGGAATGGTATGTCGTCATCAATCTTGCAGAGAGTGGATTCATGACAGTTGCAGTATTCGGCAAAACCCGTGGCCGAGGAACCCGTTTGAATGGGGACACTGCCGTCCGCCCTTGTATAAGGGCCCGGTTCCCGGAATTTAAGGGGAGGAATATTTTCACAGAACCAGGTTCTGTCATGAAGGCAAGGGTCGCATGTGCCGCAGCCAGCACGAATGATGGCACAGACAACCCTGTCTCCCGGCTTTACATAAGTTACTCCGGGGCCTACTGCATCGACGATGCCGGCAATTTCATGTCCTGCCGTGGCACATCCTTCATAAGGACCGTGTTCGCCGCGAATGCCATGGATGTCGCTATGGCAAATAGTACAGGTCATGACTTTCAGCCTGACTTCCTTTTCTTTGGGCTCGGCAAGCTCCATCTCCTCTATTTTAAACGGAGCGCCCATCTTTTCCACAACAGCTACCTTGCATTTCATAGTCTGCGCCTCCTTATAATCTGGTTTAACTAATCACCGCATACTTCCGCCGCCGTCTACGGAAATCGTTTCCCCCGTCATGTATAGGTCTTCCTGCACTAAAAACAAAATCAGCTTTGCCACATCTATCGGTTTGCCGACCCTGCGCAGCGGCAGCATTTTGGCAACCGTTTCAAATTCCCCTTTAGGTGTCAGTTCATGCATCGGGGTGTCAATCATACCCGGGCAGACGTTGTTAATTATAATATTGTCAGGGCCGAATCTTCTTGCAAAACTCTTGGTCTGGACAATAATCCCTGCTTTGGAGGCTACATAAGCGGCGCTGCCCACACCGCCGTTAAAAGCTGTAACGGAACTCACATTTACAATCCTGCCAAAGCGGTTTTCCTGCATATGCGGAATTACGGTGCGCAGAAAATTATAATGGCCTATCAGGTTGGTATCCAGAACACGGCGGTACTGTTCAAGGGATGTATTCATCAGCAGATCACCGCCCATCTGACCGGGTTCCCGGTCGACTTCGATGCCGGCATTATTAACAAGGATGTCAATTCTTCCGAATTTATCAATCACCTGTTGAACTGCCGCGCGCACATCGCTTTCCGAAGCTACGTCACACTTAATAGCCAGAACATGCGGGGAAAAAGCTCTGATTTCTTTTTCCACTGCTTTAAGGGGCTCGCTGCTGCGCCCCACAAGGGCTACGGCCGCACCCTGCTTGGCCAACTGAATAGCAGTTTCCCTTCCTATCCCCTTCCCGGCTCCGGTAACCAGGGCAATCTTGCCCTCTATACCATAATCAATCATAAAAAAACTCCTTTCCGCGCCATAGCAATAATACTGTGCCGCCAGGCTATTCTTTATGTATGCTTTATTTGTAATAAATATTGTACACTGCTCACGTCTCTTCCTTCCGAGATGCTGCCCGCCAAGAAAATATACCTGCCCGGAAGAAAAAGGGTTCAGCGTAAAAAAGCCGAACATACTTTTATCGGAGTTAATGGAAAACCAGTTCAATAAATGGAGGTCAAAGGATGTGGCAAATGATTCTTTTAACATTACTGCCTATTTGAAGCGAATTAATTATCAAGGCAGTTTGGATGTCTCCTTCGCAACCTTGCGCGGACTGCATATTGCTCATGTCACAAATATTCCCTTTGAAAACATCGACGTTTATCTGGGCAGGCCAATCAAACTGGATCGTAAATCGTTATTTAATAAACTGGTTGTCAACAAGCGGGGCGGCTATTGTTTTGAAATGAACGGGCTCTTCTCCATTGCCTTAAAAGAACTGGGCTTTACAGTAAGAGACCTGCTTGCCAGAGGTACCATAGACGGTGTTAACTACATGTCCAGAACACACCAGGTACTGGTGATTGAGATAGGAGATCAGAGATATATGGCGGATGTGGGCTTTGGCAATGAGGGAATCATGGAGCCTTTGCTGCTCGAAGAGAAACTTGAGCAAGAGCAGTTCGGCAATACCTACCGCTTTGTCAAAAGCGAAAAATACGGCTATATTCTGCAAAAGAAGACAGGAAATGAGTTCCGGCCGTTGTATGCCTTCACCCTGGAGGAATGCTGCCCTGATGATTTTCTCATGTCCAATCATTACACCTCAACCTATCCCGACTCCTTCTTCAGAATGGTCAGGGTATGCACAATGCCGACGACGGACGGCCGTATTACTTTATTTGAAAATGAGTTAAAGATTCTGGCCAATGGCAAACTGACACAGCGTACTATCAAGGATGAGGAAGATTTCAGGCAGGTACTGAAAGACTGTTTTAATATTGATCCGGACGCAGTCAGCAGGAAATAATTCCAGTATCTTTGCTGGGCAGAAAACCTTTACCGGCGCACCATGAAAGCAGCGGCGGAATTTGTCCGCCGCTGCTCTTGCTTTACCTGCGTTTTTTCTCAAAATATTTCATGATATTGAACCCG
The DNA here is from genome assembly GCA_002385745.1 of Firmicutes bacterium UBA3936. Classification (GTDB taxonomy): domain Bacteria; phylum Bacillota; class Dethiobacteria; order Dethiobacterales; family Dethiobacteraceae; genus DTU027. Next base: position 1,881 of record DGEC01000099.1, on the reverse strand, counting down.
GCAAGGGGACGAACATAGGCACCCAGGGTAGTCAGCATCACATTAATATCGTCTCCCTGGCCGCCGACACCGAAGAAAAAGCCGGAATCCTGCATAAGCTGCGGGTTAAGGATAAACGTCCCCTGATTGCCGTTGCAGGTGTCTTCAGTCCAACTGATCAGGTAGGCGTCTTCACGGAGTTTTACATAAAGAGCGGGTGAACTCCACATGACTCCGCCCGTGTTGTTGGGCATCATGATTGTCCATGAGCAGGATTCAGGCGAGCTGTAGATGTGAATAGACTGCATAAAATCGCTGTAGATGTTGACCTGCGCCCTGCCGACAAGCTCCGTTGTCAGGCCGTGGCGTTCCACCGCGGGAGGTACGGGCCCTCCTTCCATTTCCAGGATGCCAAAACGGGCTTTGCGGCCGACCTCCCAGGCTTTGCGACCGTTGCCGAGCTGTGCGTCCACGCAGGTTACAAGGGCTTTGGAAAAATCAATGGCGTGAGTCGGGCAGCGCAGCGGATTTGTTCCTGTGCAAACATGGCTAAAGAGAACAATGTCCTTTGCCGGCTCGAATGCACAATAAATATCTTCCCGCCATTCAGACCCATCCACCCTCCATTTCAGACGCATCATATCGATGACTTCATATTCCCAGACCGGCCCCTCGTCAAAACGCAGAACAAAGTTTTTGCCCATCATGTAGTCAGAAGGCTCCATGGTATTAAAGCTAGCCATAATAGACCGTCCCTCGAATACCTTTACATTGTTCTTAATAATTTCATCCACCTGTTCCTTTGTCAAATCCGGGTATAAAAATCTGGGACGATAGGAGGGACGCGAACCCTTCTTCGGTGCCTCGCCCGGAGGCATGGCACCTTCCGGCAGTTTTGTGCCGTAGTCCGACAGCGGCTCCAGGTTGGTGGCCCTGCCCGTGACTTCCCCGCAGCCGCTGTACACCTGGTAGTCAAGCTCGTCATTTATATCAAAGCCAAGGCGCACACCGATATGCTGTACTGTAAAAAGGTCGATTACTTCCAGTGTAAAGGTACCGGAATATTCTGCATCAACACGGGAGTAAATATAACTCTTGTCATCTATTTTAATAAAATCCGACGGGCCGGTAATGGTGATGCCGCCGCGGGGACAGCTCAATTCGACATATGAAGACCAGACAACGGAGGGGAAGAAGTAAAGCATCTCCGTGCCGTTATCGTTCTTCCAGTAAGTCCCGAGCCCCTCAATGCGGTTAGTCAGCCCGTGCCGCTTTTCCGGGGCAGGCTTGCCCGTATCAACGTAGCCGAACATATAATGGCGCCATACTTCCCGCTTGTCCTGCTCAAAACCGCAAAACCAGACCTCAAAAACAGTAACCAGATTGGTTTTTCTGTCAAATATAACATTGTACCCGCGGACGGTATCGGGAATCATATGAGTAAATAGAATAATTTTACCCAGTTCCTTTGCCGCATAAGGAGCGCTGACAGGCGCGGCATCGCCCTCTTTTAGTGTGAGGGTGTCCCGGGTGAAGGAATACTCCAGGGTAGGACCGTCATCCAGAATGATTTTTAGCGATTTTCCGGCCAGGGCATCCGAAGTCGGGGAAGCGCTCTTTATCCTGGGAAGCGGTGTAAGCTTTTCCCTGATTTGCTCCTCGGTCAACGGCGTGTACTTATCATAAAAGGTCGCCCGAAAATAATTCATGGATTCTACTCCTTTCAAAATTTGTTTTTTGGATTTGTTATGGCAGTTTAAGTTTGAATAGGCAAAAAATTGCGAAAAATCACCCCCTCCTTAAAATGGTTAAAAACCCCTGTACTGTTTTATTTTATTATACAGTTTATATGCAGCCTGTGTAAATATTTAGTTGTAATGGGATAGTGTCAAGACACTTTAG
>DGEC01000095.1:442-19372 GCA_002385745.1 Firmicutes bacterium UBA3936 | reverse complement strand
TCTAATGCAAGATCAACAACAGTCATTCCTTTTTCATACTTATCTCTGATTTCCAAGACTTCCACATCCCTTATCATTTTTAATGCACCTCCACCTTTGGCTAAGGGTTTTGGTGCTAAATTCTGCATTGGGGATGTGGAACATTTTTTTAACGGAACTTTTCAACCGGCGATTTACGGTAATTATACACCGGCGTTAACATTTTCTGAGGCCTGGGGATTACAAAAGTAGAGTAGATGAGATTTTTACATTGCTTTCCGCTGATAGAGATTCTACAAGAGAAGGAATAAAGATGCTTAAGGAACTTATTTCCGAAACAGAAATGCTTCTTAATTAAGTAATAATCATATATGTGATGTTTGAAATTAAGTGAAAAAGTTGCTGCAGAAAACCATAGGGAAGAGGTAAGAGGCGGTAATTTGTTGAGAATTATACATTTATGTCCTAAAATTGAGACAGCAGTATCCGGGCTCAACTCTGATTTCAGGGGGACGGCTCAGCGTTTGCCTTATGAGTGGCTTTAATGCTTTGCAAAGGATAAACTTAAAAAAGCGGTAGACTTATTTGGCCAAGGGCGTAATGAGGTGATAAATGTGAATTTCTTTGCAGAATTAAAAAATCTTTTTGCAGCGGACGGCAAATATGTTGCGGAAGGAAAGTTGCTGAAAAATACCCTGATTGAAATGGCTCTCAAACTGGACAAGGATTTAATCAAACTCCTTTTGACAAGTGAAAAAATTAAAAACTATTTTTTTGTGGAGATTGAAGGAGTGCTTGTCTTTGACAAGGACAAGTTTATCAAGTTCATAGACAGCAAAGAATTCCTGCCTGATTCATACACTGCATTTAAGAATAAAATCGGCTTAACAACGGATGACGGCAAGTATATCTCAAGAAGCCGGGAAGTTGTTTTGGCCTGGCCTTTTAAGGATTGTGTCCTGGCGGGCGGACAGAAGGAAGCCGATGAGAAAAGGCAGGAGATTTTTTATAATGAAATCCTTGCGCCGGACGAAATCGACAGGCTGCTGGAGCCAAAAGTATTCAGCAATATCAAAAGAATAGACAAAGACGGGGAACATGAAGTTGCCGAAATTAAGCCAAACGACAATTTTATTATTAAAGGCAACAACCTTTTGGTTCTCCATTCATTAAAAAAGAGATTTGCAAATAAAGTTAAGCTTATTTACATTGACCCTCCTTATAATACAGGCAATGACGACTTTAAATACAACGACAGTTTTACGCATTCAACATGGCTGACTTTTATGAAGAACAGGCTGGAAACAGCAAGAGAACTGTTGAAAGACGACGGTGTTATATTTATACAGATTAGCAATTCACCCAGCACGTTGAATGAATCGCCGGAACTGGGCTATTTGTTGGTATTGATGGATGAGATTTTTGGGAGAAAGAACTATATAACCACGCTTGTCTGGAAGAAAAAGGGGAACCCCGGCAATACTGAAAGCTTAATCGGAACGATAACGGAAAGCATTATCATGTATGCAAAAGACATAGACAAAGTTGAGTTGAATTTGCTGGAGTACAAAAGAGTTTATCGCTACAAGGATGAAAAGGGCGAATTTAATCTGGAACAGCCAGTCAAGACCGATGAAGGCAGCTATAAAAGGGATACAATGAAGTATTCTGTAGTGGATCCGGCAACGGGACGGGTATATTTTCCCCCGCAGGGCAAAAGGTGGACCATTGGCGCTGCAACCATGAGGAAGTTGATTCAAGAAGGGAAAATCGAATTTATAGACGGGAAAGTTTATCAAAAGAAATACAGGGAAGACTATGTGCGCGGAGATGCGAAGCTTTATTCAAATTTGCTGGACAGGCACGGTTCACTTAAGACTGCCAAAGATGAACTGGTTGCATTGGGCTTCGACAGGGAATGTTTTGATTCGCCCAAACCGGAAATTCTGATTAAAAGCCTGCTTGACATTGTCATAAATGATGAAAATGAGATTGTGCTTGATTTCTTCTTGGGCAGCGGAACAACTTGCGCCGTGGCCCACAAAATGGGACTGCAGTATATTGGCGTAGAACAAATGGAGTACATCAACAGTCTTACCGTTGAGAGAATGAAAAAAGTTATCCGGGGAGAAGCGGGGGGCATTTCTTCCGCGGTTGGCTGGCAGGGCGGCGGAGATTTTGTTTATATGGAACTGATGAAGTTAAACGAACTTTATGTTGAAAAAATCATGGATGCAGCAGATGCGGAAGAACTCTTAAAGATTTGGGAAGAGCTGAAAGACAGCGTTTTTATTAATTACAAGGTTGATCCAAGGTTGTTTGAAGCAAATTTGGACGAGTTCAAGGCAATGGACCTGGACAGCCAAAGGAAAATTCTAGTGGAAGTACTGGAGAAAAATGAATTGTATGTCAGTATGAGTGAGATTGAAGATTCCATATATCAAATTGACGATCGGGTAAAGAAATTATGTTACAGCTTTTATCAAACGGAAAGCTACGAATAAAAAACAGATAATATTGAGCTTTGCGGAGGGTTTGCTAAAAGATGACCGAATTGCTGCATGACCGGTATGATACTGTCGCTAAAATGGGGTTTTTGGACAGGGATATTCCAAAATACCTAACGGATAATATAAATCCACGCTATAATTTGAGAGATTATCAAGTTGAGGCTTTGGCCAGATTCAGACATTATTTTGAAAAGTACCCGCAAAAGAAAAAGCCGGTCCATTTGCTTTTTAATATGGCTACCGGTTCAGGGAAGACTCTTCTTATGGCCTTAAACATCCTGTATCTATATTCGGGCGGCTACAGGGACTTTATATTTTTCGTCAACAACACCAATATTTTGGAAAAGACACGGGAAAATTTTTTAAATCCCCATTCTTCCAAGTATCTGTTTAACGAAAAAATAAAATTCGGCGATAAAGAAACAACTGTCAGGGAAGTGGCCAATTTTGACGAAGCAGTTGAGGAAGATATCAATATCGTTTTTACCACCATCCAGGGATTGCACAGTCAGCTAAATATCTTTAGGGAAAACAGAATTACGCTTGAGGATTTTGCAGGGCGGAAGGTAGTTCTAATATCGGACGAAGCCCATCATATAAATGCCTGGACACGCAGCAGATTAAGCAAAAGGGAAGAAGAATTAAGAAACACCTGGGAACATACCGTAATGTCAATTCTGAATTCAAATGAGGAAAATGTGCTTTTGGAATATACTGCAACTATAGATATTGAAAACCGGGCCATTTTTGAAAAATATAAAGACAAGGTTATTTTTCGATATGACCTGAAAGGATTTCGCAATGACGGCTATTCGAAGGACGTAAAAGTCTTGCAGGCAGATTTAGAAAACTGGGACAGAATGCTGCAGGCAGTCATCCTGAGTCAGTACAGGCGAAAAGTAGCTGAAAGGAACGGTATTTACCTGAAGCCGGTGGTTCTCTTTAGATCGAAGAATATATCGGAGTCAAAGGAAAACTATAAATTGTTCAGGAAAAACATGGAAAAAGTGACCGGCGCTGAGTTGGAAAAGATAAAACCCACTGGCAGCGGAACCATTGTAGAAAAGGCTTTTGGTTTTTTCAAGCAAGAAAACATCTCCCCGGAAAAACTGGCACTTGAACTGAAAAATGATTTTGCAGAAGACAAACTTATGATACTGGATTCTGAGAATATCGATAAGGAAAAACAGTTAAAATTAAACTCCCTGGAAGAAGAAAACAATGAGATCAGGGCTATTTTTGCCGTTAAGATGCTTGATGAAGGATGGGATGTCTTAAATCTTTTTGATATTGTAAGATTGTATGATACGCGTGACGGCAAATGGACGCGGGACGGCAAATATACACCGGGCAGCACAACCATAGCTGAAAAACAGCTGATTGGCCGCGGGGCAAGGTATTACCCGTTCAAGTTAAGGCAAACCGATGATCCCTTTAAAAGAAAGTATGACCGGGATTCAAGCAATGAGCTGAGGGTTTTGGAGGAGCTATACTACCACAGTAAGTATAATCCAAAATATATTCAGGAACTGGAAACAGTTCTCAAAGAATCGGGCATTATGCCATCCGAAACAAAGGTAGTTGAATTAAGGGTAAAAGACAAGATTAAAGAAACTGAATTGTGGGAAAAAGGGATTATCTTCAGAAACAGCCGGGAAAGGTTTGCCCGCTCCAGGGCAGAAAATATTGAGGACATTATTTCAGGCAAAGTTTACAAGCATGCTTTGAGTTCCAAATTTATCTCAGAAGACAGTGTTTTTAACAAAACGAAAACCGGTTCCAAAAGGAAGGAAAGCACAGCGAAAATATTTATGCTTGGGGATTTTGGCGGGACAGTAATCCGGAAATCCATGGCAAAGCTTGAATTTTACAAGTTCAGCAATCTAAAACATTATTTTCCCGGTTTAAAATCTTCCGTTGAATTCATTAAATCCGTTCAAGATATAAAAGTGGAAATCAGTTCTTCGGAAAGCAGAATATATAATCTGACTCAAGAAGACAAACTAAATATTTGCTTGGATGTCCTGTCTCAGATGGAAAAAGATATCCACGGCAGCTACAGTGAATATACCGGCACAAAGGTATTTAAGCCCTACTTTATAAAAGACATGGTTGTAGATAAAAAATTACAGCTTTGTATTGATCCTTCCTCGGACAGAGAACGCGGGAAGCCAATGAGCGATCCGGCTCAAACAAATATTTATCTAAATATCAAAGAAAAGGACTGGTACATTTACGAAGAAAACTACGGCACAGCGGAAGAGAAGCAATTTATCGTCTTTATAAACAGTGTAATCGATAATTTAAAAAGAAAATATGCAGAAATTTATTTGTTGAGGAATGAGAGTTTATTCCAGCTTTACCGGTTCAGCGACGGCAAACCGCTGGAACCTGATTTTGTCTTGTTCTTAAAGCAGGAAAATACCGGCAATATTGAACACTATCAATTGTTTATCGAGGCTAAGGGAGATCATTTGCTGCAGCAAGATTCCTGGAAGGAAGAGTTTTTACAAGAGTTGGAGTCAAAGTATAAAATCGAAAGAACTTTATTTGGAGAAAACGAAGACTACAAAATCTTTGGGCTGCCGTTCTACAACGAAAACAACAAAATCAGCTTTAGCGAAGAATTCGCGGAAAAACTAAACATTAAAATACCGTACGATTATTTGCCTTAAATCGCACGATATGGTACAATAATCGTACGGGGTGATAATGGTGAGTGATACAACAAAGGTAATAACGGCCACTGAGTTTAAAAAAAATTTAGGCAAATATCTGGATTATGTTGCAGGCGACAACGAAGTTGTAATTACGAAGAACGGGCACAAAATTGTCAGAATTACTCCCTATATTACAGCTATTGAACGCTACTTTACGGTGAGAGAAAAGGCGCTGGACTACCGGTACGGCGGCAAAAAGGTCTCTTATGAGGAGTTTATAGAAATTTATGAGAAAAGTGATTTGCGCATGGAGTATATTAACGGTGAAATCGTCCTTTTAGATTCCCCCAGTGTTTACCACCAGGTTATTTCAGGCAATTTATACATTCTGCTGCATGAATATTTCAAAAGCAGCAAGTGCCGCGTATTTTTTGCACCCTTTGATGTCCATTTCTATAAACAAAATTACGAGATACCGGATGTTATGCAGCCTGACCTCTTAGTTGCCTGCGATGTGGAAGAGACGGTTAATGAAAAGGACCGTTATCTGGGGACGCCTACGTTGTGTATTGAGATCGTGTCCAAAAGCACCCGATCCAAGGATATGATAGACAAATTAAATATTTATAGGCTGTCCGGGGTAAAGGAGTTCTGGCTTGTTGACCCTGAAAAGAAAACAGTCTTGCTTTATAGCTTTAAAGATTATGAGATTGATGAATATACTTCCTTTAGTCTTGGAGACAGCTTGACTTCTTATTATTTTAAAGGGTTGGAATTGCCGCTGGGAGCGGTTTTTGCAAAATAAGCTCTCTTTGCAGTGGGACTGCGTGCAGAATTGTTTGCTGAAGCAAAGCGCTTAAATAACAACGGGTTGCTCCTCATTTTGATTAAGTGTTGACTTAACCGGGCAGGCAGTGTATATTTTTAATTAAGCAGAAGCTTAATTAAAAATATGCCGGAGGTCTGCCATGGAAACAAAGAGAGTGCTTAAAGCCATTGCCGATGAGACGAGATTCAAGATACTCAGATTGCTTTTACAGCACAATTATTGCGTAAGGGCGTTGTCAAAAAGACTTGGCCTTTCGGAGTCGGCAGTATCGCAACACTTGAAAATACTGAAGGACGCAGGCTTGCTTGCAGGAGAAAAAAAAGGTTATTATATGCACTACAATGTGGAGCGGGATGTGCTGACTGAACTGGCCTCTGAAATTAAGGAGCTTGCTGCGCTTCAAAGAAAAGACTGCGATCTTCACGAAAAAGAGAAGGAAGAGTGCAAGCCCTCTGAATAGGAAGCGGCTATCATGGGGCAAAGAGAAGGGTAAAAACAATTATGGAAATTATCAGTGTTAGAAATTTAAAAAAGGTGTATGAAAATATTGTGGCAGTGGATGACATTTCTTTTTGTGTTGAAGAGGGGGAAGTATTTGGGCTGCTGGGGCCAAACGGGGCAGGGAAAACTTCCACCATCAATATGCTGACGGGACTTGCCAGGCCAACCGGCGGGAAGATTACCATTGCCGGCATCGATGCAATAAAAAATATAAAAAAAGTTCAGGGAATTATAGGCGTTGTTCCCGATGAGAACAACTTGTATGATGAAATGAACGGCTTTGATAATCTCTGTTTTTGCGGTTCACTGTATGGAATGTCCGGGGAGGAACGTGAAAAAAAGGCGGCAGAACTGTTGGAGCAGTTTAATCTAACCGCTGCCGGACAGCGTCCCTTTAGGACATATTCAAAGGGAATGAAAAGAAAACTTACAATAGCCGCCGGAATTATGCACAATCCAAGAATGTTGTTTTTAGATGAACCGACTACCGGGATAGATGTGGAAAGCGCCAGGAAAATAAGGGAACTGATCCTGAACTTAAAAAAGCAGGGCAAAACTATTCTTCTTACGACCCATTATATTGAAGAAGCGGAGAGAATCTGTGACAGGATTGCAATTATTGTTAACGGTAAAATTGTTAAAACCGGTACGGTAGCTGAATTAATGGCAAGCGTGAAAGCTGAATATAAACTGAAACTGGTGCTTGGCAGCAGCATCGTAGAAATAAAAGCGGAACTGGAGGAAAAATTCCCCTGCTGCAGGGTGGAAATCCCTGATAAAAATACCTGCCTGCTTATTGCCGGGGAACGGATAAACTTGTCCCCGGTCTTTCAATTGCTGGACAGGAAGGGCATTCCTGTTTACGAAGCAAAGGAAATACAACCGTCATTTGAAGATGTCTTTGTCAAAATAACGGGACTTGCGCGCTCCCTGAAATGAGAAAAGGGAAAGGAAGAGGCTGCAAAATGATAGCTTTTACAGCATTCCGGAGTATTTTGCAAAAGGATGTCAACACTTATTATTTAAAACCGCCCAACATCAGTTGGGGTATTATCTTTCCCTTGTCATGGACACTGATGCAGTACATTCGTTCACAGGGCAGCCTTGAAATTATTGAACTTCTGCCGGGCTTAATGGCGATGAGCGTGCTGTTCGGGACAACTTCCATGCTGGCAGTTACCATTACATTTGAGAGAAGAAGCCGCTCTTTTGACAGGTTGCTGCTGGCGCCCATCAGCTTAAGCACACTGATCCTTGCCAAATTGGCGGGAGCGGTTGTTTTTGGCATGGTTAATGCATTTATTCCCGTTGTCTTTGCGGCATTTTTGGCTGAATTGGGCGGCATAAACTGGGCGGCGGTTACTATTGCCGTATTTTTAATCGCAGCAACTTCTGCTTTAATGGGTTTATTGATTGCCGTCTCAGCCAGGGAAGTTTTTGAAGCACAAACTTTTTCGAACTTTTTTAGATTCCCCATGTTGTTCTTGTGCGGATTATTTATACCGCTTGAAAGTCTGCCCCGTTTCCTTAGGCCGCTGGCTTTTTGCCTGCCTTTAACTTATGGAACGGATGTGCTTAACGGGGCAATCGGAAATCATTCTCTTTTCACCGCAAATTTTAATTTTTTGATGATGCTGTTGCTTGGTGCATTGCTGTTTTACCTCTGCCTGTGCAGTATAAAAAGGAAGTGGATTTTGTAGTTAATTGCGGCCGGAGTCTTTGCGGCAGGCCGCCTTTGCAAAACAGCCGCTAAAGGATAAAGGTAATCAATGATTAATATACCTATCAGACAAGTTTTATTATTTGCTGTCTGTACTGACAAGGAGCAAGAAAATGAAAAAGCAAAGCAAAATACTTTTGCTTGAAATAATTATCTGTTTAGTGCCGGCGGCGGCAAGTATTTATGCGGGTTATTATATATACGCAGGCGCCTACAACACTAATTTTGCCGCCAGTTTTTTTATTTGTTGGGTTCTGGTCACGCTTTTCAACTGGAAAAGGGAGGTGCAAACCCCTTTACCCCGCTTCAGGTGGTTTACCTTTGTTCTGATTGTTTTTGTTTTCGCAACTTTTTTAGTTACGAAACCAAGCTATACTTATGAACAGGGAAAAACCTATCTGGAGAGCCGGAATTATACTGCCGTCGAGTTATTGGAGCCGAGATCACTTATTTCGTTTAATTTGGAACGAAATTATTTTATTACCTCGGCCTACCTGTATACCGGCAGGAAAAACGGGCATGATTATTATCTGTTGCTGCAGCCGAAGACTGGAGAGATTGAATCCTTAAAAGTCAATAGCGGCAACTATATTGATCATTATTTTGAGATGCTTGATTCCATGTCTGCTCACTGAAGACGGGCTTCACATTTGGCCAAAGCGGCAGCTTTCCTGCTTGAAAACTGCAATAATTTTTGTCATAGTACAGAAATGCACTGCATATGCGTATACTATAATGCATATGCATTTTTATATACGGAGGTTGCTGCCGTGAAGAAAAAACCAATTGGTATCCTTTGGCCGCTTTTTAGCCGGAAAGTTATGTCCAAGCCGTCTGCGGAGCAGGAGCCGGGTGTTTCTGTCCGGGAGAAAAAATTTTATGCCGCGCTGGAAAAAGTCCGCGGAGAGTGGCAGACGGCCAACAGTTTTTTTAACCTGGCCAGTGAACCACAGCAGATTGATCTGGCTGTGGAGGCCATGGCTGCGGCTGAAAGAAAGCATATGCTGCTGCTGAAAAGGGGACGCCGGTTGGGCTACCGTATACCGGCGGCAATGAAAAGCCTGGAGGGAAGAAGGGGACTGTGATGCCTGAATTGGGTCTGAATACTGTTATTGCGGCAATCTTTGCCTTGATCCTGCTGTATTATGTTGGCAAAATGCTGGCGGCACCGGCCCGTGCCCTTTTGCGTGTGCTTTTGACTGGCGGAGCCGGCGCTGCAATCCTTTTCGTTTTTAATCTACTGGCCGGGTTGTTTAACCTGACTGTCGGCATTAATGTGGTGACAGCTTTAATTGTCGGCTATCTGGGGCTGCCCGGACTGATTATGCTGGTAGTCATACAAAAAATGCTGGGATAATAAAATTCCGGAATTGAGAAGGGGAATGTTTGTTGTTCCGGCGGCGGTATGGTAAAATTATTATACAGAAATCAGCACCGAAAGAAGTGAAAGGCGATGAACTGGAAAAAGGGAGACTTGCTGGTAGTGTCCGTTGTGCTCCTTTTTGCCTTGGCTTTGCTTGTTGTCAGAGCACTGCCGGCGGCTGCCGGGGACAAGGTGCTTTATATTGAGCGGAACGGTGAAATTATTGAGAAAATACCGCTGTCCGACAGTCTTTCAGAAAGAATTACAATAGATATTTCGGGCGGAGAAGCAAATATTGAAATTGAGGACGGCAGGGTAAGAATGCTGCCCCTGTCCAAAAAGCTGTGCCCCCAGGGGATTTGTTCCCATGTCGGCTGGGTGGAGCGGCCGGGAGAAGCCATTGTCTGCCTGCCGAACAGGCTGGTTCTGACCATAGCAGGTGGAGAGCAGGAAGAAATACTGGACGGAGTGGCGCATTGATTGAAGAAAATTATCTTGGTCAGCAGCTGCCTGCTTGGACTGAAAACTAAATATGACGGTGGGGATAACTGCTGCGGGGATGTTTTGCAGTTGAAGGATACTGTGTTTTTGCTTCCCGTTTGCCCGGAACAGCTGGGCGGGCTGCCGACGCCCCGGCCGGCGGCAGAAATACAGGGCGGCGACGGACATGCTGTCCTTGCGGGCAGCGCCGTGGTGAAAACGGCTTGCGGAAAAGATTATACGGCCAGTTTCCTGCGTGGGGCGGAAGAAACACTGCGCCTGGCAGTTTTATACGGCGCCGAAGCAGCCCTGCTGAAAGCCCGCAGTCCTTCCTGCGGCAGCGGAAGAATTTATGACGGGAGTTTTCGGGGAAAAGCGGTGCCGGGAGACGGCGTAGCCGCCGCCCTGCTGAAAAAATCGGGAATGAAAGTTTATACGGAAGAAGAAATTTCTCAAATTAAGCGCTGTTTTATGAAGGACAGTTGACAGCTGTGCCTTCTTTTTGTTAATATAAAGCAAATTTAAAGGGAGGCAACCAATGAGTACGGATAAATTCGCCAAAGAAGGCATCACTTTTGACGATGTACTGCTTGTCCCGGGCAAGTCGCGCGTGCTGCCGTCGGAAGTTGATGTAAGTACAAATTTAACCCCTAAGATACGCCTTAATATTCCTTTGATGAGTGCCGCTATGGATACGGTGACCGAAAGCAGGATGGCCATAGCCATGGCCCGAGAGGGCGGGGTGGGGGTTATCCATAAAAACATGTCCGTGGAGGAACAGGCTTCTGAAGTAGACAAAGTAAAGCGTTCCGAACATGGAGTTATTACCGACCCCTTCCACCTATCACCGGACCATACCATAGCTGATGCCGAGGCTTTAATGAAGCGCTACCGCATTTCCGGCGTGCCGATAACAGTGAACGGCAAGCTGGTGGGCATTATCACAAACCGCGACCTGCGTTTTGAAAAGGACTTCAGCCGTAAAATCAAGGATGTCATGACAAAGGACAAGCTGATAACGGCACCGGTGGGAACAACGCTGGCCCAGGCGGAAGAAATTCTGCAGAAGCATAAAGTTGAAAAATTGCCCATTGTTGATGAAAATTTTATGCTGAAGGGCCTGATAACCATAAAAGACATTGAAAAAGCCATTCAATACCCGAGATCTGCCAAGGATGCCAACGGGCGACTGCTTGCCGCCGCAGCCGTAGGTGTTTCCGATGATACTATGAAAAGGGCGGAGGCACTGGTGCGGGCAGGAGTGGATATTATAGTGGTTGATACGGCCCACGGGCATTCCCTGGGTGTTTTGCGCATGGTGGAAAGGCTGAAGAAGAAATTCCCGGGGGTGGAGATTGTTGCCGGAAACGTGGCCACCGGCGAGGGGACAAGGGACCTGATTGAAGCCGGTGCCGATGCTGTAAAAGTCGGGGTAGGGCCCGGATCCATCTGTACCACCCGGGTTGTAGCCGGCATTGGTGTGCCGCAGATTACGGCCATTTATGAAGCGGCCGGGGCGGCCGAGCCTTACGGGATACCGATTATTGCCGATGGAGGGATAAAATACTCCGGAGACATTACAAAAGCCATTGGCGCCGGCGCCGATGTGGTTATGATTGGCAGCCTTTTTGCCGGTACTGAGGAAAGCCCGGGAGATATTGAAATATATCAGGGGCGCAGCTACAAGGTGTACCGCGGAATGGGATCGCTTGCGGCAATGAAAGCCGGAAGCAAGGACCGTTATTTTCAGGAAGGCGAAAATAAACTTGTGCCTGAAGGTATTGAAGGGCGGGTTCCTTACAGGGGTACCGTAAGTGATATGGTCTTTCAGCTGATCGGCGGCTTGCGCGCGGGCATGGGATATTGCGGCGTGGCCAATATTTATGAATTGAAGACAAAAACACAGTTTATGCGCATTACCAGCGCCGGCCTGCGGGAGAGCCACCCCCATGATGTTCAGATTACCAAAGAAGCACCCAACTACAGTCTTTCCTGATAGTCTCCTGCCGTTAAAGGATTTTCTGCTGTACTGCTGCCGGGTAAAACCGGCATTTATTATTTGCCGTTTCTAATCAGGCAGGGTATTGCTGTTTTTTGTTGAACAAGACAAACTATGGAGCAAAACAAGGCACCTATCTGGGATAAACTGAAGAAGTATCAAAAAAAAGAGCATATCTGGCTGCATGTACCGGCCCACTGCGGAGGGGCGGGCCTGCCTCCGCCACTGCAGGGGGAATTTGCTGCCTGGGCACGGTATGACCTTACCGAGCTTCCCGGACTGGATGATCTTGCGGAACCGGGCGGGATAATTGCCCGTGCCCAGATGCTTGCTGCCCGTGCCTTTGGAGCCGCTGAGACTTTTTTCCTGGTAAACGGGGCCAGTGCCGGCGTCCGGGCCATGATTCGCGCCGTCTGCAACCCCGGCGATATTATTTTAATCGGCCGCAATGCCCACAGATCCCACTTGGAAGCGCTGGCCTTCACAGGTGCGGAGCCCCGCTATCTGCCGGTGGCTGAAGCCGGCGGAATGCCCCTTAATGTCACGGCTGAAGCGGTGAGAGACGGGTTGCGGCGTTTCCCGCAGGCAAAGGCAGTTTTTATTACTTCACCCAGCTATTACGGTGTTGCCGCCGATTTGGCGGCTATTGCAGAGCTGACAAGGGAGGCCCGTGCTCTCCTGCTTGTCGATGAAGCTCACGGTGCCCATTTTGCTTTTTCGCAAGACTTGCCGGAACCCGCCGGTCCTTACTGTGATTTACGGGTACAAAGCTGGCATAAGACACTGGGAGCTTTAACCCCCGGAGCGGTTTTGCACTGCCACGGGGAGCGGATAGATAGAAAACGCCTGCGCCGGGCGGTTCAGGAGGTGCAGACAAGCAGCCCTTCTTATCCGCTTTTGGCTACCCTTGATGCTGTAAGAAGGGAAATGGCTTTGCGGGGAGCAAAAACAACGGCTGAAATGCTGAGAATGGCTGCCGGATTGAGGCGCGTCCTTAGAGATTTCCTCCCCCTTTTTGAACGCCGGGAGGCCAGGCAGTCCGGTTTTGACCTTGATGAGACCCGCATCACCGTACTGGCAGCCCGGGCGGGTATCTGCGGACTTGCCCTGGGCAGGCATCTTTCAGAGCAGGGAATAGAGGTGGAGCTGTACAATCCCCATCACTTGCTGGCTATAGTTTCTCCGGGATACAAAGTTGAATGGACCGGTCAGCTGGCCGGGATTTTGGCCGGAATGCCGTTTTCGGAAATGGCACAGACCTTTGACAGACCGCTTCCCCCTCCGCCGCCGCCGGTCTGTTTGCCGCGGGAAGTCTATTTCCGTCCTGCAAAGCCTGTTAAGCTGGAAGAAGCGGTAGGGGATGTAGCGGCGGAGGCTGTTGTCTGTTCTCCCCCGGGTATCCCGCTTCTTTTGCCGGGAGAAAGAATAACGGCAGAAATTGCCGAATATTTAATTGCTGCCCGGCAGTACGGTGTTGTTTTTCAGGGGATAGACAGCCTGGGAAGAATCAATGTCTGCCAATGAGGTGAATGGAATGAAAAAAGGACTGTTTATTACGCTGGAAGGATTGGACGGCGCCGGGAAAACGACCCAGATTGCCTTGATAGAGGAAAAAGCACGGCAGTTGGGACTGGATGCCATTGTTACCAAGGAACCGGGAGGCACTCCGGTGGGGGATGCCATCCGTATGCTTTTGCTGGATCCTTGTTACAGTGAAATGACGGTTTTAACGGAAGCTTTACTGTATGCTGCTTCCAGGGCTCAACTGGTGCATGATGTAATTAGACCCGCCCTACAACAAAATAAGCTGGTTATTTGCGACCGCTTCCTAGATTCCAGCCTGGCCTACCAGGCGGCGGGAGGCGGCCTGGACTATGATTTTGTTTGGCAGATAAACCGGCAGGCTGTTGACGGCTGCCTGCCGGATCTAACATTTGTTCTTGATTTGTCTCCTGAAGAAAGCCGGGCCAGGCAGCCGGCGCGGGACCGGATGGAACAAAAAACACTGGCCTTCCACAGGCGTGTCAGGGAGGGATTTTTGGCGCTGGCCGAAAAATTCCCTCATCGTGTGCATATTATTGATGCCTGCCGATCCCCTGAGGAAGTCTTTTCCGAGATATGGGAATATATGTCCCGGCACCTGGCAGCCCGGCGTTGAGCAGACAGATTTGTGGTATAATAGTATGAAAAATGGGGTAATGCGAAATGTGGGAAACAATTTACGGCCGTCGGGAACTGGTAAATGCCATGCAGAAGGCCATAAGCTCCCGGCAGACAGCCCACGCCTACCTGTTTTACGGACCGGAAGGCATTGGAAAGAAAACCTTTGCCCGGGTTCTGGCCGCTGCCCTGAACTGTACAGCTGCAGGAACAAAACCATGCGGCGATTGTTCCTCCTGCCGGAAGGTATTGCAAAAAACCCACCCTGATATAATATGGCTTGCTCCCAACGGAAAAACCATAAAATTGGAGCAGATTCGCAACTTGAAAAGACAGGCTTACTTGCAGCCGCAGGAAGGTCGCCTTCAGGTTTTTATTCTGGAAAAGGCCGATACCATGACGGAGGAGGCAGCCAACAGTCTGTTAAAAATACTGGAAGAACCGCCGGAAACATCGGTTTTTATTTTATTGGCGTGGCACCCGGCCGCTCTTCCCTCTACGGTGGCTTCCCGCTGCCAGCTTTACGCCGTAAGCCGGCTGGATAAGGAAAGCATGGAGAAGCTGTTGGCGGAAAGGGGCCTGGAAGAGCAGGCTTCCCTTGCCGAGATATTGGCATGGTCCGAGGGCATCCCCGGGCGGGCAATGCTTTTGGCGGATAAAACAGCCCGGCAGGCCCTTTATGATAAAGCCGTTGATTATTTGTCCAGGCTTGCGGAGACAGATACCGTCAGTCTCTTGTCTGCCGAGCTGGCAGAAGAGAGAGAACTGCCTGGCTTAGTGGATGCGGCCGCCCTGGTTTTGCGGGATCTGCTTGTCCGGCAGAGTGTTTCTGAACCGGAAGGCCTGCTAATGAGCGCAAGCTTGCAGTTGCCGGACGATCTTGCCGCCAAATGGCCGCCCCGCGCCTGCCGGACGGCTTTGCGCATAGCTTTGTCCCTGCTTAAAGACATGCAAAAGCCTGTTAATGTCCGCATCTTGCTGGAAAGAGCCCTGGTGGAAATTAAGGAGGTATTGACGCATGCAGACAGTGGTAGGAGTACGGTTTAAAAAAGCCGGTAAAATATATTATTTTGCTCCCAACGACATAGATTTGCAAAAGGGAGACTTTGTAATCGTTGAAACATCACGGGGACAGGAATTCGGCGAAGTTGTTGTTGGGCCAAAAGAAATTCCGGATGAAGAGCTGGTTCAGCCGCTGAAGCAGGTAATCCGGGCTGCCACGGAGGAAGACTGTCAACAGCTTTTAAGCAACCGGC
This sequence comes from Firmicutes bacterium UBA3936, assembly GCA_002385745.1. Classification (GTDB taxonomy): domain Bacteria; phylum Bacillota; class Dethiobacteria; order Dethiobacterales; family Dethiobacteraceae; genus DTU027. Next base: position 3,915 of record DGEC01000095.1, on the reverse strand, counting down.
AAAAAGAAGAAGAAGCCTTTGATATCTGCCTGCAAAAAATTGCCGAACATGGTTTGGAGATGAAGCTGGTTGACGTTGAGTATACTTTTGACCGTTCCAAGGTTATTTTTTATTTCACGGCGGACGGCAGGGTTGATTTCCGGGAACTGGTAAAGGATTTGGCTGCTATTTTCCGTACCCGGATTGAATTGCGCCAGATCGGCGTCCGGGATGAATCAAAAATGATTGGCGGGTTGGGGCCCTGCGGCCGTGTACTTTGCTGCCATACTTTTTTGGGTGAATTTGAACCTGTTTCTATCCGGATGGCCAAAGACCAGAACCTGTCATTAAACCCGACAAAGATATCCGGTGTTTGCGGCCGTCTGATGTGCTGTCTGCGTTTTGAATCCGATGCCTATGAGATTGAGCGGTTGTCTAAAAACGGCGCAGAGGGAGAAGATGTGGAAAAAGATGAAGAGCCAGAAGAAGATATACTTATTATCAGCGACGATGACTTGTCCTAAACCGCTTATGAGGGGTTGTGGGGGATGGCTGCATTTGTCCGGGGACTGATTGGCAGCGGCTCCGGCAAGTAACTTTCGTATTTGCCAGTGCTGCCGGAAATTAACTCCCGGGCCCGGTTTAAGACCGGGCCGCCCAGCAGAAGGAGCAAATCACCCTTTGCAGCGTGGGCAAGCAAGCTGTCAAGGGCATCAGGAAGGTCGGGGTAATAAGCGAATTCGACACCGGATGTTTTCAATTCTTCCAGGAATGCCTTTTCCTCGCTGAGCCGGACCTGATGTCTGCTCTTGCAGTGATGCATACTGCGGGTAACAAAGAGCATGTTTGCAGGATTCCTTTTTAGCCAGGCCGCCAGTTCACGGGCATTGCACATATTAAGTGTTTTGCCGGCGCCGCCGTAGATGCCGTGCAGCATCAGGATTCTTTGACAGCCATAGCTTTCCGCAGTGGAAAGAACCGCCCGGATGGCAGCGGGGTTTTTTCCTGCATCATCAATAACGGGCTGCTGATTGACAGAAAAAAACTCCATATTCCTTCTGATGCCCGGAAAAAGACACAGGGCCCTGGCAACCGCCTGCAGGTCGGGAACAAAGAGGAGGGAGACTGTGGCTGCTAAAAGGGCATTTGCTACATTATGGCGTCCCGCCGGGCGCAGGAGGACAGGGGCGGAGCCAGGAGCGGCGGGCTTGCCGGCAAAACCATACAGTTCTTCATTGACAGTCAGGCGAAAGGAAGAATACGAACGCCGGCAGCGGATATTGTCGGCAAAGACCATAGCCCGCGGGTATTCCGTGGCATAAATGAGGAAATCGCCGTTTTTTTCAGGTACAGCGGCCAGCGCCATGGGGTCATCGGCGTTGATTATAATTTTTGCATTACCGGGCAGCTCGTTTATAAAAGTAATTTTTGCAGCCGTATATTGTTCCGGTGTGCGGCAAAAACTTAAGTGGTCTAGAGAGATATTTGTCAAGGTTCCGCCTTGAAAAATATTGCCGGTTATCTGTTTCAGGCGCAGAGCATCGTAGGGTACTTCAACCAGCAGGCAGTCACTGTCCTTTGCCTTTTCCCTGAATTGCTGGAATTTTTTCGGCCCCAACCAGGTGCTCAGAGAAGCCGGTTTCAGACCACACTGCTCCAATATGAAATTCGTCATCAGTATAGCGCTGGTTTTCCCATTGGTTCCGGAAAACCCGATCATCGGCCTGCTCTCCTGATGAAGTGCCATAACTTTGCTCCTTTAATGTTTTGCTTTTTAGTGTTTGTGAAGCAACTGTTTCTTATGTATTGCAGACTTGAGGTGAATTATGGAACGGGGAAGTCTTTATCTATGCCCGACGCCCCTTGGCAACCTGGATGATATTACCCTGCGGGTACTAAAAACACTCCGTGAAGTGCAGGTTATTGCTGCAGAGGATACTCGCCGCACCCGTAAGCTGTTGAGCCATTTTGATATTCACACACCGCTGATCAGTTATCATGAACACAGCCGGGCAAAAAGAACTGAGGAAATAATAGACCGGCTGCTGCGGGGAGAAAACGTAGCCCTGGTAAGTGATGCAGGCACACCGGTTTTATCCGATCCCGGTGAAGAGCTGATCCGGGAAGCGCTGCGGCAAAAGATCACTGTTTATTCCCTGCCCGGTCCCGTTGCGGCGGTAACGGCCCTCGTGGCTTCCGGCTTGCCGGCGGTACCTTTTGTTTTTTACGGGTTTCTCCCGCCAAAGGGTAAACAAAAAAAAGAAGTCCTCGCCAAAATGCTGGCAGAGGATAAAACCGTTATTTTTTATGAGGCTCCCCACCGTTTAAGAAAAACCCTGGCCGCCCTGAAAGAAGCAGACAGTGAGCGCCGGGTGGTTGTGGCGCGGGAGCTGACCAAACTGCACGAACAGTATCACCACGGCAGCCTGGAAGAAATATGGCGCTACTTCGAAGAGCATGAGCCCCGCGGGGAAATTACGGTGCTTTTGTCTCCCCGTTTGCAAAAAAATGAGAGATCCCGGGAAGAACTGCTCGGCATGGCTGTCAAGCTTTTGGAAGAAGGGTTTTCCGTGCGGGAAGCCGCCCGTAAAATAGCGCAGCTTACAGGAGGATCCCGCAATGAAATATACAACTTGCTTATAAAAAAAGAATAAGGGCAGTGCGCCCTTATTCCCTGGCCATCTCTTTTATGCACTCCTCACAGACGATGCGGCCTTTGTAATGCTTGACATTGTCGGCGTTCCCGCAAAAAAGACAGGCCGGCTCGTACTTTTTGAGGATGATGCGTTCATTGTCAACGTAAATTTCCAATGAATCTTTGACATCAATACCCAGTGTCCGGCGCAGCTCAATGGGAATTACTATACGACCAAGTTCGTCAACTTTTCTTACGATTCCTGTTGATTTCAACACAACTTCCCCCCGTTCAACATAGTTCGACAAGATTATTATACCAGCAATTGACAGCTAAAACAAGCATTTTTTGCAATAAATTAATTAAATTCGCAAATTTAGCAGATAAATCAGGCTGCCTTGCAGAACATATTTTTCCTTGCTATAATAAAATAATTGACAACGGCGGCAAAGTTTACAAGAAGGAGAGTATGTATGGAGAAAAAAACCTTTTATATCACTACACCCATTTATTATCCCAGCGATAAGCTGCATATAGGTCATTCCTATACAACGGTGGCTGCCGATGCCATGGCCCGCTTTAAGCGACTAACAGGTTACCGTGTCCATTTCCTAACCGGTACGGATGAACACGGACAAAAAATAGAGCGCCGCGCCCGGGAAGCCGGCAAAGAACCGCAGCAGTTTGTTGATGAAATTGTTGCCTGGATAAAAGATTTATGGGCACTGCTGGATATTTCCTATGATGATTTCATACGCACTACCGAGGAAAGGCATGTAAAGGCAGTGCAAAAAATATTTCAGAGGTTCTATGATCAGGGGGACATCTATAAGGCCAAGTATGAGGGCTGGTATTGCAC
>DGEC01000095.1:0-210 GCA_002385745.1 Firmicutes bacterium UBA3936 | reverse complement strand
GAAGAAAGTTATTTCTTTAAAATGTCCAAGTATGTGGACAGATTGGTGGAGCACATAGAAAACAACCCGGGATTTATTCAACCGGTTTCGCGGAAAAATGAAATGCTTAATAATTTCATCAAACCGGGTCTTGAGGATCTCTGTATTTCCAGGACGACATTTAAATGGGGAATTCCTGTTCCCTTTGACAATGATCATGTCATCTATGTG
>DGEC01000036.1 GCA_002385745.1 Firmicutes bacterium UBA3936 | reverse complement strand
CTCGATGTGAGGTTCCTCTTCGCTTGCTTAAAAGATTATCCTTCCAAAAACCTAAAGTAATTTTACACTAACATTGCCTTGTCAGCTCTTCGCTTCTCCCGCCTGCTGCAGCGTCTTTTCATTCTGTCCGGTTTCTTCTTCCGCCTCCTGCTCCGCAGGACCCGCATCCTCTTCCTTTTCGTCATCAACCAGCGGGTAAACACGGATGCTGCGGTAACGCTGCATACCGGTGCCTGCAGGCACCAGCTTGCCGATAATAACATTCTCTTTCAGGCCCAGAAGCGGATCGACTTTCCCTTTTATCGCAGCTTCCGTCAGTACCCTGGTAGTTTCCTGGAAGGAAGCGGCGGAAAGGAAGGAATCGGTTGCCAGGGAAGCTTTGGTAATACCCAAAAGCAGAGGACGGGCAACGGCAGGCCGGCCGCCTGCTGCCATCACTTCCCTGTTGACATCCTCAAAAACAAAGGAATCAACCATGCCGCCGGGCAGCAAATCGGTATCTCCGGGGGCTTCTACCTTTAGTTTTTTCAGCATCTGCCGGATTATGATCTCAATATGCTTGTCATTGATATCCACACCCTGCAGGCGGTAGACTCTCTGCACTTCCTGCAGGAGGTAAAGCTGTACACCGCGCGGCCCCTTAACCCGCAGCAGATCGTGGGGGTTAACGGAGCCTTCAGTCAGTTCCTGCCCCGCCTCCACATATTCTCCGTCTTTCACTTTCAGACGGGAGCCGTAAGGAATGGCGTAGGATTTTGTTTCACCGTCCTGTGCTGTAATGCGGACTTCACGCCGCTGGCGGTTCTCCACAACTTTCACCGTTCCGCTTTCCTCGGCTATCAGGGCCAGACCCTTTGGCTTGCGGGCTTCAAACAATTCCTCCACACGGGGAAGACCCTGGGTAATATCATCCCCGGCAACTCCGCCGGTATGGAATGTACGCATGGTCAACTGGGTTCCCGGTTCTCCTATGGACTGGGCGGCAATAATCCCCACTGCCTCGCCCACATCCACAATGCTGCCCGTAGCCATGTTGCGGCCATAGCATTTGACGCAGGTGCCATGACGTGTGCGGCAGGTCAGCACAGAGCGGATGGGCACCTCTTTGATACCACGGCTGACAATCAATTCGGCTTTGTCTTCATCAATCAGTTCGTCCCGCGCCACCAAAAGCTCGCCGGTCTGCGGGTCAGAAATATCTGCCGAGGCAAAGCGGCCGTTAATGCGGTCGTAGAGTTCTTCAATGACTTCATCACCGTCGCGGATCTCCGTTACGTTTATTCCCTGTGTGGTGCCGCAGTCTTCTTCACGGACAATAACATCCTGGGCCACATCAACCAGCCTGCGGGTAAGGTAGCCCGAGTCTGCCGTCTTTAAGGCCGTGTCCGCCAGTCCTTTCCGCGCCCCGTGGGTGGAAATAAAGTATTCCAGCACCGTCAGGCCTTCCCGGAAATTAGCCTTAATCGGCAGGTCGATAATTCGTCCTGTTGGATCGGCCATCAAACCCCTTAAACCGGCCAGCTGGGTTATCTGAGCAATATTACCCCGCGCTCCGGAGTGAGCCATCATAAAAATAGGGTTAAACTCGCCAAGGCTTTTCATCAGCTCTTTGGTTACTTCATCCTTGCCCTGTGTCCAGATATCAATAATGTGATCGTAGCGTTCCTCGGCTGTAATCAAGCCGCGGCGAAACTGTTCTTCCGTCGCCTCCACTTCTTTTTCGGCGGTAGCCAGAATTTCCTTTTTCCGCTCCGGTATGGCAACGTCCGTGATAGCCACGGTAATGCCTGCCTGGGTAGCGTAGGCAAAGCCAAGTTCCTTAATGTTATCCAAAATTTCGGCCGTTTTCGTATTGCCGTATTTCCGGTAGCACATGGCAACAATGCTGCCGAGGAAACCTTGTTTCACCGCCTCGCAATGCGGCAGTTCGCGAATATATTCCTCTATATTAACACCCCGCTCAGTTATAATATCCTTATCGCCTACCGGCTTTGAAAAATCAGGGATGTTCATATAGGGGAAATCCGGCGGGAAGATGTTATTAAAAATCAGTTTACCCACCGTTGTTATCAAAAGCTGCCGCTCGGAAGATTTCCTTTTTTCTTCCCAGCCGGGGAAATTCTTCTCGTACCCGGCTATATTAACGGCTATCCGGGCATGCAGGTCCAGCGTTTTGGTCTGATAGGCAAGAATGGCCTCCTCCGGTGAGGAAAATACCTTGCCTTCACCGGGCACACCCGGTTTTTCCATGGTCAGGTAATAAATACCGATAACCATATCCTGTGTCGGCGTGGTAACGGGGCGTCCGTCCTTGGGGTTAAGGATATTCTGGGCCGAGAGCATCAACAGCCGGGCTTCCGCCTGGGCTTCGGCGGAAAGCGGCACATGGACGGCCATCTGGTCGCCGTCAAAGTCGGCATTATAGGCAGTGCAAACCAGGGGATGGATTTTTATGGCCCGGCCTTCCACAAGCACAGGCTCGAAGGCCTGAATGCCAAGGCGGTGCAGTGTCGGCGCCCGGTTTAAAAGTACGGGATGCTCCTTGATGACATCTTCCAGCACATCCCACACTTCCGGCCGGACCCTCTCAACCATTCGTTTGGCACTTTTTATATTATGCGCAAAACCTTCGTTGACCAACCTTTTCATAACAAAAGGCTTAAACAGCTCCAGGGCCATTTCCTTCGGCAGGCCGCACTGGTATATTTTCAGAGTGGGGCCTACGACAATAACAGAACGTCCTGAGTAGTCCACTCTTTTACCCAGCAGATTCTGGCGAAAGCGCCCCTGCTTGCCTTTAAGCATGTCCGAAAGAGACTTAAGGGGACGGTTGCCGGGTCCTGTGACCGGTCTGCCCCTGCGCCCGTTGTCTATCAGCGCATCAACGGCTTCCTGCAGCATTCTTTTTTCATTGCGGACAATTATGTCAGGCGCACCCAGGTCAAGCAGGCGCTTTAAACGGTTGTTCCTGTTAATGACGCGGCGATAGAGATCGTTTAAATCGGAAGTGGCAAAGCGGCCGCCGTCCAGCTGCACCATAGGCCGCAGGTCGGGAGGAATAACAGGAATAACCTCCAGGATCATCCATGACGGGTCGTCACCGGATTGCCGGAATGCTTCGGCCACCTCCAGGCGCCGGACGGCCCGGACTCTTTTCTGTCCCGTAGCAGTCCGCAGCTCTTCACGCAGTTCCTTGACCAGTTCATCCAGGTCAATCTCCTGCAGCAGCTTTTTTATGGCTTCCGCTCCCATTTCTGCCTTAAAGCCGCGTCCTACACGGAAAAGATGGTCATATTTCTCCCGGTATTCGCGGTATTCCATTTCCGTCAGCAGCTGTTTTTTTAAAAGTCCCGTGTCACCCGGATCGATAACCACATAGGCAGCAAAATAAAGAACTTTTTCCAGGGCGCGGGGTGACATGTCCAAAAGCAGCCCCATCCTGCTGGGAATTCCCTTAAAAAACCAGATATGGGACACAGGAGCCGCCAGTTCAATGTGGCCCATCCGTTCCCGCCGGACTTTTGCCCGGGTTACTTCCACGCCACAGCGGTCACAGACAATGCCTTTATAGCGAACGCGCTTGTATTTCCCGCAGTGACATTCCCAGTCTTTTGTCGGTCCGAATATTTTTTCACAGAACAAACCTTCCCGTTCCGGTTTTAAGGTCCTGTAGTTAATAGTCTCAGGCTTCTTCACTTCACCCCGCGACCACTTGCGAATCTGTTCGGGGGAGGCCAGACCAATTTTAATGGCATCAAAATTGTTAACATCCAGCAAGGACTTTATTCCTCCCTTTCATCTTTATCTCCAGGATTGCTGCAGCAAAGCTTCCTTTTTGATCATTCTTCCCCGTCAAAATCCCGGAAATGTCTTGGCGGCTTTTTGTAATCATCATATTCTTCATCTTCTTCAGCAAAAAACTCTTCATCTTCTTCTTCAATCTCGAAATCTTCCCCGTCATCAATCTCTAAGTCTTCCTCGTCTTCATCTGCGATCTCGAGGGCTTCCTCATCATACTCCAGATCCTCTTCAATGCTGTCAAATTCCTCATCGGCGGCATAGTCGTCATCTAAGAGCCCGTCTTCGTCTTCAGCTTCTTTAGTTAAGGCAACCAAATCACTTTCTGCAATCCCGTCATCTTCCTCATCGGAGACAGCCTCTTCCTCCTCCTCTTCTTCGCCGGCCGCCTCCCCGTCATCTATCCGTACTTCATCTTCCATTCCTTCAATATTGACACCAAGATCACGGGCTTCACCGTCATCATCGCTTTCTCTGATTTCCATCTCGCCCGCTTCCTCATCAATAATCCTCACATCCATACCCAGGCTCTGCAGTTCCTTGACCAAAACCTTAAAGGACTCGGGCACACCGGGTTCCGGTATATTCTCGCCTTTGACGATGGCCTCGTAAGTTTTTACCCGTCCGACAACATCATCGGATTTTACGGTCAGGATTTCCTGCAAAGTATAGGCGGCTCCGTAGGCTTCCAGGGCCCAAACCTCCATTTCGCCAAAACGCTGTCCGCCAAACTGGGCTTTTCCGCCAAGCGGCTGCTGGGTAACCAGGGAGTATGGCCCTGTGGAACGGGCATGTATTTTATCATCTACCAGATGGGCAAGCTTCAGCATGTATACATAGCCGACAGTAATTTCATTATCAAAGGGCTCGCCGGTCCGGCCGTCATAAAGAATGGTCTTGCCCGTTGACGGCAGTCCCGCCTCGGTAAAGGCAGCCATAACATCCTCTTCCCGAGCGCCGTCAAAAACAGGGGAAGCAATATGAATTCCAAGCACCTTGGCAGCCCAGCCAAGGTGTGTCTCAAAAATCTGCCCGAGATTCATGCGGGAAGGAACACCCAGCGGGTTTAAGACAATTTCCACAGGAGTGCCGTCCGGCAGGAAAGGCATGTCTTCTTCGGGCAGGATGCGGGAAATAACGCCCTTGTTTCCGTGGCGCCCTGCCATTTTATCGCCCTCGGAAATTTTTCTTTTTTGGGCTACATAGACTCTAACCAGCTGGTTTACTCCGGGAGGCAGTTCATCGCCCTGTTCCCGGGTAAAAACCTTCACATCCACCACCATTCCGGATTCGCCGTGGGGTACCCGCAGGGAAGTATCCCGCACCTCGCGGGCTTTTTCACCGAAAATTGCCCGCAGGAGCCTTTCCTCGGCAGTCAGCTCCGTTTCCCCCTTGGGGGTAACCTTGCCAACCAGAATATCCCCTGCCCGCACTTCGGCGCCGATGCGGATAATTCCCCTTTCATCCAAGTCTTTTAAAGCGTCTTCACCCACATTGGGGATGTCGCGTGTAATCTCCTCGGGACCCAGCTTTGTGTCCCGGGCCTCCGATTCATATTCTTCTATATGAATGGAAGTAAAAATATCTTCTTTAACCAGCCTTTCGCTGAGCAAGATGGCATCCTCGTAGTTATAGCCTTCCCAGGGCATAAAGGCAACCAGCGTGTTCTGGCCCAGCGCCAGTTCGCCCATATCCGTTGAAGGCCCGTCGGCAATAACCTCATCTGCGGCAACAAACTGGCCTTTTTTCACTATGGGCCGCTGGTTCATACAGGTACCCTGGTTAGAACGCTTAAACTTCTGCAGTTTATAGATATCACAACCTCGTTCAAATCTGCCGAAAGGCCCGTCGGCAAATATTTCACCTGTCCGGCCGTTAATTCTTCTGTTGGGGGCATCAGTATCATTGTCGCGGCGGATAATAATGGTCTCGGCTGTAACATAAACCACTTCGCCGGCGCTAAGGGCGGTGACAACTACTCCCGAGTCCTTGGCCGTTTTATATTCCATACCTGTCCCAACCAGAGGCGCATTGGGTTTGAGCAGCGGGACTGCCTGTCTCTGCATGTTTGAACCCATGAGAGCACGGTTGGCGTCATCATTTTCCAAAAAGGGTATCAGGGCTGTGGCCACTGAAACAAGCTGCTTGGGGGAAACATCCATGAAATCTATTTCGTCCGGGGGACGCATCAGGGTTTCGTTCTTATAGCGACAGGTAACAAGTTTCCCTGTAAAATATCCTTCTTCATCCAATTCGGCGTTAGCCTGGGCTATAGAATAATTATCTTCATCATCTGCAGTCAGGTAAACAATTTCATCGGTAACCCTGCCGTTTTCCACCTTTCTGTAAGGCGTTTCTATAAAACCGTATTCATTTATCCGGCCATAAGTAGAAAGAGAACCAATCAGGCCGATATTGGGACCTTCAGGTGTTTCTATGGGGCACATTCTGCCGTAGTGGGAATGGTGCACATCGCGCACTTCAAAGCCCGCCCTTTCACGGCTCAGACCGCCGGGGCCCAAAGCGGAAAGACGTCTTTTATGAGTCAGTTCAGCCAGCGGGTTTGTCTGGTCCATAAACTGGGAAAGCTGGCTGGAACCGAAAAATTCCTTAACGGCGGCAATAACAGGCCGGATATTAATCAGCGCCTGGGGCGTAATGGCTTCCACATCCTGAATGGTCATTCTTTCCCGGATAACCCGCTCCATCCGGGACAGTCCAATGCGGAACTGGTTCTGCAGAAGCTCGCCGACACAGCGCAGGCGGCGGTTTCCCAGGTGATCGATATCGTCAATACTGCCCAGGCCTTCCATCAAATTCAGCAAATAACCGATGGCAGCCACAATATCATCTTTAGTCAGGTGTCTTTCCATTCCATTGCCGCTGCTGAACACGGCTACATCCTGTTCCTGATACCAGATACGGATTTTTGTGATGTTATTATCGGTAAAAAGGCGGATCATTTCAGGTGTAACAGTATCACCGGCCCGGGCAAGAATTTTGTCTTCCCCGTCAGTAACATTTTCCGCCAGCCGGCAGCCGGCCGCCCGCGGTAAAAAGGAAAGTTTTTTATTCATTTTGTAACGGCCGACATGGGCAAAATCATATCTTTTCGGCTCAAAAAACAATGACTCAAATAAAGAACGGGCATTCTCCACGTTCAGCGGTTCGCCGGGGCGAAGCCGCTTATATATTTCGAGAATTCCCGATTCAAAGGAATCGGTGTGATCCCTTTCCAGTGTGGCCATTATCCGGGGATCATAATCAAAAAGACGCAGAATATCATCATTATGCCCGTAACCTATGGCACGCAAAAGCACCGTTACCGGCAGTTTGCGGGTACGGTCCACACGGGCATAAATCACATCATTAATATCAGTTTCAAATTCAAGCCAGGCACCGCGGTTCGGAATAATCGTACCGGTAAAGAGCACTTTGCCGCTGAAATCTATCTGGCTGTTAAAATAGACGCCGGGCGAACGCACCATTTGGCTGACGATCACACGCTCCGCCCCGTTAATAATAAACGTCCCGTTTTCTGTCATTAAGGGGAAGTCTCCCATAAAAACTTCCTGTTCTTTAACCTCGCCGGTATCCTTGTTAATCAGCCGGACCCTGACACGTAACGGGACGGAATAGGTAGCATCGCGCTCCTTGCACTCATCTACGGAATATTTCGGTTCCCCCAGTGTATAATCGATGAACTCCAAAACCAGGTTTCCCGTAAAGTCCTGGACCGGGGAGATTTCGTCGAACATTTCCTGCAGCCCTTTTTCCAGAAACCACTTATATGATTTCTTCTGGACTTCAATTAGATCTGGCAGCTCCAGGACTTCGTCTATCCGGGCATAACTGCGACGCTTTCTTTTTCCCGCGTCGATAACCTTGTACATTCAGGCAATCACTCCTGTCCCTAGGTATTACCTCCCATAAAAACGACAATACCTTCTTTTTACATGTACAGCATAATAAAAAATTATTCTTCCCGGCAGAACGGAATTTATACATAAAAATAGCAAAGAAGGCATTGTTAAGCAAGTTATTATAATATCACAAAGGTTTCCGGATGTCAAGAAGCGGCAACGCTGCGCGCAGGTCGGT